>JAMFRX010000355.1 GCA_026224995.1 Puia dinghuensis | reverse complement strand
GGATGAGCAAACATTACCAGTTCGAGAGCCTGATGTCCATGACCGGCAGCAATGCCGACGAACGGTATACGCACAAGCCCAGCGAAACGGGCGCCGTTGCCCTGGCCCTGCTTGCCGAGCTGGGAGGAAGCGTCACCGCCCCCGCATTGCCGGAAAAGCTCAAGGCCGGCGTTAAGAAGGCCGCCAAAGATCTTATAGACAACAAGGGCAAGGCCCTCGTCGTCAGCGGCAGCAACAATGTGAATGTCCAGATCATCGTAAATGCTATTAACGAAGCCATCGGCGCCGGCGGCGCCACGCTCGACTGGTCGTTACCTACACAAACACGTCAGGGAGTCGACAGCGACATGAACGCGCTCGTAGCCGACCTCAACGATGGCAAGATCGGCGCCCTGCTGGTCTATGGCGTCAATCCCGCATATGATTATTATGATGCTGAGAAATTCAAGACCGGCATTAAAAAAGTGAAGGCCTCCGTGTCCTTTAACGACAGGCTCGATGAGACCACCGAATTGGTAAAGTTCGTGCTGCCTGCGCCCCATTTCCTGGAAAGCTGGGGCGACTCCGAGGCCAAGCCCGGCTACTATTCCTTCCTGCAGCCGACCATCGCTCCACTGTTCAAGACGAGGCCTTTTGAGGACTCGCTGCTCAAATGGAGCGGGAACACCACTACCTACGAAGCTTATTTCAAACAATACTGGACCGGGAAATTAGGCGGAATCGAAGCCTATGAGAAGGCGCTGCAGGACGGCGTTATAGAACCCGCAACAAGTGCCGCTGCTGCCGGTGGCGCCACCTACAATAATGCCAAGGTCGCCGATGCGGCTACGGCTTTAGGCGCTGTCAAGAGCGCAGGCCCCTTCGAAGTTGTATTCTACCAGAAAGTAGGCATGGGCGTCGGCGCTCAGGCCAACAATCCCTGGCTGCTGGAGCTGCCTGACCCGGTGACGAAGATCGCCTGGGACAATTACGCCATCCTCTCGCCCAAGGTCGCCAAGGAAAAATTCAATATTGACCTCGCTGACCGCCGCCAGGCCGACAAGTATGAGGTCGTCCCGGAAAAACAGCTCATCAAGGTTAAGATCGGCGGCAAGGAGCTCACTGTTCCGGCTATCGTGATCCCGGGTACCCATAATGAGGTCATCGGCATCGCAGTAGGCTATGGCCGCCAGAGCGCCAAAGCCGACCAGACCGCAGCGAATATAGGCCGGGCCGCCGCCGGTGTTGGCTTCAATGCCTTCCCGCTGCTGGGCTACAACGGCACTACGGTCGACTGGTTCGCAACCGGCGCCGATTTCGAAGTGACAAAGGAAACCTTTAAGCTCGCCCAGACCCAGACCCACGGGACCTACGAAGGCCGTACGGAAGTCGTCAAGGAGCTGACCCTGGATAAGTTCAAAGCCAACCCCGATTTCGTTCGCGACGAACGCGAAGCAGAGCTTAAGCCTTTCGGCGGTGTCGAAAATTTTGAAAAGCAGGGTACGTTGTATCCTATCTACGATAAGCCCGGCATCAAGTGGGGGATGAACATCGACCTCAACACCTGCATCGGCTGCGCCGCCTGCGTCGTTGCCTGTCATGCAGAGAACAATGTGCCGGTTGTCGGCAAGAGCGAAGTGCTGCGGTACCACGATATGCACTGGCTCCGCATAGACCGTTATTATTCCACGCCGGGCCACGACCTGGATACGCCCGAAGACGTACAGGTGGTATTCCAGCCCATGCTATGCCAGCATTGCGACAATGCCCCCTGTGAGAACGTTTGTCCCGTCAATGCCACCAACCACAGCAGCGAAGGCCTCAATCAGATGGCCTATAACAGATGTATCGGAACCCGCTATTGCGCCAACAACTGTCCATATAAGGTCAGGCGCTTCAACTGGGCCGATTACACGGGCGCCGACAGCTTCCCGAACAACCAGGATCAGAAGATAGTGGGTGAGCTCGATCCGGCCATCTTCCAGATGAATGACGACCTCACCCGCATGGTGCTGAACCCCGACGTAGTGGTCCGCAGCCGCGGCGTCATGGAAAAATGCAGCTTCTGCGTTCAGCGGCTGCAGGAAGGCAAGCTGAAGGCAAAGAAAGAGAACCGTACGCTCGTCGATATGGTAGACGTACAGACCGCCTGCCAGCAGGCCTGCCCCACGGATGCCATCACATTCGGGAATGTCAACGACAAGAGCAGCCTGATCACCACCACACGGGCGGACCAGGCGCAGCGCATCTATCATGTGATCGAAGAAGTGCATACGCTGCCGAATGTCAGCTACCTGGCCAAGGTTCGCCATTCGGAAGCCGCTTTCGGCGCGGGTGCAGAGGTTAAGGAAGAAGCAAATGCCGAAAAGCATTCTTAGTAACTATTCAATTTAAGTCCAAAAGCTCAAAATATTATGGCAGCACCATTACTGTACGAATCACAAACGAGAGCCCCGTTGGTACAAGGTCCGAAGGATTATCACCAGATAACGGAAGATATTGTGCGTCCTATTGAAGCTGCTCCCAGCAAGCTTTGGTGGATCGGCTTCCTGATCAGCGTCGCCTGCCTTCTTTTCGGCATATGGTCCGTCACCGAGCAGGTGATCTATGGCGTAGGCCAGTGGAACCTGAACCGGACCATCGGCTGGGGCTGGGATATCACCAACTTCGTGTGGTGGGTAGGTATTGGTCATGCCGGGACGCTGATCTCCGCGATCCTGCTGCTGTTCCGCCAGGGCTGGCGTACGGGTGTGAACAGGGCTGCGGAAGCCATGACGATCTTCGCTGTTATGTGTGCGGGCCAGTTCCCGATCTGGCACATGGGCCGCGTATGGCTGTGCTTTTTCATCATGCCCTACCCCAACAGCAGAGGTCCGCTGTGGCCCAACTTCAACTCCCCGCTGCTCTGGGACGTGTTTGCCATCTCTACGTATTTCACCGTTTCGCTGCTCTTCTGGTATACCGGTCTGATCCCCGATCTGGCCACCGTAAGGGATCGCGCCAAGCTGAAATGGCGGAAGCTCATGTACGGCGTCATGGCCTTTGGCTGGACCGGCTCTACCAAGCACTGGCAGCGGCATGAGGCCCTTTCGCTCGTGCTGGCCGGCTTGAGCACCCCGCTGGTGCTTTCGGTGCACACCATTGTATCCTTTGACTTCGCAACATCCGTCATTCCGGGCTGGCATACGACGATCTTCCCGCCTTATTTCGTCGCGGGCGCCGTCTTTTCCGGCTTCGCAATGGTAAATACCCTGTTGGTCGTCAGCCGGAAAGTGCTGAAGCTGGAAGAATACATCACCATCGAGCACATCGACGTGATGAACAAGATCATCGTGCTTACCGGCTCGATAGTCGGTGTCGCCTACCTCACGGAGTTGTTCATCAGCTGGTACGGTATGAACAAGTTCGAAGGCTGGGCCTTCGCTCAGAACCGCGTTAATATCTTCAGCCCCTACGGCTGGGCATACTATATCATGATGGGCTGTAACGTGCTTTCGCCCCAGATCTTCTGGTTCCGCAAGATGCGCAGGAACCTCACCGTCACCTTCTTTATGTCCGTGCTGGTGAACGTGGGGATGTGGTTCGAACGTTTTGTGATCATCGTGACCTCTATCTACCGCGACTACTTACCCAGCAGCTGGGCGACGTATTATGCGCCGAGCATCTGGGAAGTTGGCTTTTTCGTCGGTACGTTCGGCCTCTTCTTCACCTGCTATTTCCTGTTCTCCAAATTCGCACCGGTGATCGCGATCGCCGAGATCAAGCATATCCTGAAGAAGTCCGGTAAGATCTACAAGGAGAAGGACAAGATCAACCATATCGAGAAGGAGTCTATCGACGAGTTCGCGCACGAATATGCACATGCGCATTGACCTTCATGGTCATTGAATTTATAAAGAGCTAAAAGCTAATAGTATGGCAGTTAAAAAATTTGTTGTTGGCATTTTTACGGACGAAGACGTACTCTTCCCTGCGATCAAGAAGGTCCGTTCTGCGGGATACAAGATCCACGACGTATACACGCCGATGCCTATCCACGGCATGGACCACGCCCTGGGCCTCAGGGAGACCAGCCTGCACACGGCGGGCTTTATTTACGGGATCACCGGCACGACCACCGCTCTAAGCGGCATTGGCTGGGTATTTAACAGCGACTGGCCCGTTAATATCGGCGGCAAATCCCATTTCGATCTGCCTGCCTGGATCCCCATCACTTTTGAGCTGACGGTCCTGTTCTCCGCCGTAGGCATGGTGCTGACCTTCTGCTGGCTTTGCCAGCTGGCGCCCTTTGTGCGGAAGCATCACTTCAACCTCCGGTCCACAGACGACCAGCTCACCATGGTAATAGAGTGCACGGAAAAGAGCAACGAAGAAGAGATAAAAGCGTTTTTAGCGGGTGTAGGCGCTGTAGGCATCAACACCCAGGTGGCCGAGACCGAATGGTGGATGGGCCGTTACGATAAAGACAAAACTCCATTTGAACACCAAGGAACTGCATTAGCATGAAAAAAATAGTCATCTTATCGTTTGTAATTGTTACCATGACCGCTATCGTTACGGGCTGCAGCGACATACAGCGCGAACCAGGCAAGGTCTATATGCCCGATATGGGCTACAGCCGGGCCTACGAGACCTATGCGATGACGGAAGAGCAGAAAGCCGAGCTGCTGAAGAAGGGTATCCATTTCAGCAATACGCCAGTGCCCGGCACCATTAAGCGGGATGAGCTCCTGCCCTTCCTGATCGGCAAGGACGGTGCCGGCGATTCCGCGAACTATGTGGCCTCCAAGGCGGTAAAGAACCCCCTGTCCTCCATGGACACGGTAGAGGCCGAGCGGCTCTACCTGGTCAACTGCGGCATCTGCCATGGTCCGAAGCTGGATGGCAACGGTCCCCTGTACCGGGGCGGCGACGGTCCCTTCCCGGCCAAGCCCGCCACTCTGGTCGGCGACGCCAAGTACGAGGCCATGCCGGAAGGACAGATGTTCTATTCCGCCACCTATGGGAAGAACAAGATGGGAAGCTATGCTTCGCAGCTCAATACCAAGCAGCGCTGGATGGTGATCGCTTATATCAAGTCTAAGCAGGCAGCGGGCAAAAGCTCGCCCGCGGCGGCCGCGACTACCGATTCGACGGCAGCAAAAAAATAACAGGATTAACGAATATTAAATCATTGTTGAATGTCATCCATTAAAGAACATTTCGAAACCCCCGGCAGGTACAAGCAGTGGTCCCTGGGGCTGATGACGGTAGGTGTAATTTCCCTGATCATCGGATACATCATGTACGGCACCCATGATCAAGGTACCCGCTTCTGGGCGGCGCTGCTGCAGAACAGCGTTTACTTCCTGCTGCTCGTCAACGCGGCCATGTTCTTCTTTTGCGCCGTCACTTTGGCCATGGGCGGCTTCGTGCTGGCCTTCCGCCGGGTCACGGAAGCCATCTCCGCCTGCGTCATCCCCATCGGCATCATCACCTTCGTGATCCTGCTCTGCCTGGTATTCGGCGGCAAGACCACGATCTATGAATGGCTGGACAGGGATGTCGTGGCTCACGATGAGATCCTCAAGGGAAAGAGCGGGTTCCTGAGCCGCGGCTTCTTTATTACCTGGACGACGCTGACTATCGGCCTGTGGACATTATTGGGCTATAAGATGCGCCAGCTTTCCCGCAGCATCGACAACACGCCGCTGAACATCGAAGATGGAAAGAAATATATTTTCAAGAATACAGTATGGGGCGCGCTCTACATCGTCTGGTTCGCGCTGACGGTGACGTCCGTGACCCCCTGGCTCTGGCTGATGAGCATCGACGCGCACTGGTTCTCCACGATGTACAGCTGGTATACATTCGCCAGCACTTTTGTAGCAGGCGTGGCGCTGATCACTATCTTCGTGATCTATCTGAAGAACCAGGGCTACCTGGAATACGTCAACCAGGAGCATCTGCATGACCTGGGCAAATTCCAGTTCGCCTTCTCCATCTTCTGGTGCTACCTGTGGTTCGACCAGTTCATGCTCATCTGGTATGCGAATATCTCCGAAGAGACCATCTATTTTAAGCCCAGGCTGGATGGGGCTTACGCCGGCATCTTCTATTTGAACTTCATAATCAACTTTATATGTCCGCTGCTGATCCTGATGAAAAGAGGCTCGAAACGGAACTGGGGTACGGTAACGTTTATGTCCGTACTTTTGATCTTCGGTCACTGGCTGGATTTCTTCCAGATGGTGTTCCCCGGTCCGCACATCTCCCCTGACCATGTACCCCTGAACCTCTTTGATTTCGGTATCGCGCTGGGCTTTGTAGGGCTGATCATGTGGCAGACCGCAAGGGTGCTGGGCAAGTTCCCGATGCTGGCAAAAAACCATCCTTTCCTGAAAGAAAGTATTATCCATCATACTTAAATCGCTTTAAATATCATGTCAACTTTTTTTCTGCTACTGATCCTGTTGTTAGGCTTCCTCATCACCTTCCAGATCGCCAAGGCGAGTGAGTATGTGGGTGTATTGAAGGGAGAGAAGAAAAATTTTGAGCAGCATAACCGCATCAACGGTTTCCTGATGGTCGTTTTCCTTGTTCTGGGTCTCGTCGGCGTCTACTGGTGCAATGAGCTCTTCAGGGGAAAGATCCTGGGCGAATCCGCAAGTAAACACG
>JAMFRX010000354.1 GCA_026224995.1 Puia dinghuensis | reverse complement strand
TGCTGCCTTTCGCCACGGGTTTAGGAAAATCTTTCCAGAGCCACCACATCGCATCAGGGAAGAGCGAAGTCCCCTGGGCGCCGCTATGTGCCCCTTCCCCCCAGACATGCCGCACTTCGTAGCCGGCGAATACGAGGGCACGTTCCATCGTCTGGTTAGCCATCCACCAATCGCCTCCATAAATGTTGAGATCGCTGGAGCCATCCTGCAAAAAGACCCGGATGGCCTTGGGCTCATATTTTCGGATGAGGAGCGGATAACGGTCGCCACCCCGCAAACCACCGTAGGTGCCGATAGCGCTAAAGACGCGGGTGAACTCCCCCGGTCTCTCCCAAGCCGCGGTGAAGGCGCAGATGGCGCCGCTGCTGCTGCCACCGATTCCCCTGTCATTGCCATTGCGCGACAGCAGGATGGCCCTGCCGTCGCCGGTACGATGCTTCTCCGCATCCGGCAGCAGCTCCTGCAGCAGGAATCGGACATAAGCATCTCCCAGCCCGTCGTACTCAAAGCTTCTGTTAAAGCGGTCGAGGACAGCGGCCGTATCCGCGGCTATTACCCGCCCCGGCTGTACGAAGATCCCGATGGTCACAGGCATCTCGCCGCTGTTGATGAGGTTATCGAAGACAGTGGGCGCCTTCCATTGGACGCCGTCCTGGTTCACATATACACAGGCTGGCTTGTCGGCCCGGTATTGCGCCGGGATGTAGATCCAATATTCGCGGGTCGTACCGGGGAAGATAGCCGAATGGTCGAACGTACAGTGGATCAGCTCTCCTTTAGGCACTCCCGCATGTTCTACCGAAGCGGAGTCTATAGGGTATTTTTCTGCGGGCGGTTGGGCTTGTGCCGCGGCGCCGGCAAGGAGCAGCATGCCGGTCAGCATATGTGCAAGTAGGGATCGTGTCATAGAGGGAAGTTACACAATAACCCTCGTAGGCTTACACTCATCTTTCAATGAGTAAACGGTACAGCCTTGTCTTCTATTGCCAGCTCTGCAAACCCGCGGCAGCGAGGTATTCTTTGCTTGCCGCATCCTCCGGCTCCAGCGAGATCGACTCCGTGCCCGTCTTCCCCTGCCCCCAGGCAAACGCCAGCGGGAGGATGAACAAAGCCGCAAACGTAGAGGCGACCAGGCCGCCGATGACGGCACGCCCCAGGGGCGCCGTCTGATCACCCGCTTCGCCGATACCGCTCGCCATAGGGATCATCCCTACCACCATGGCCATGGCCGTCATCATGATGGGACGCAAACGGAGGGCGGCGGCTTCCTTCGCCGACTGCAAAGCATTCCCGTTATGCAGCCGGAGCTGCTCGGCATTCGTGATCAGCAGCACGGCATTGCTGATGGACACCCCTACGGACATGATGATGCCCATATAAGATTGCAGGTTGAGGGTAGAGCCCGTCGCCAGCAACAGGAGCAGCGAACCCAGGATAACCGCCGGCACCGTCGCCAGAACGACGGCCGATACCTTAAAAGATTGGAAGTTAGCCGCCAGCATCAGGAAGATGACGATAATGGCTACCAGTAGCCCGCTCTGCAGGCTGTCCAGCGTTTCGGTAAGCGTCTGCGTCATCCCGATAGGCTCTACCGTCAGGCCACGCGGCAGGGGACCCAGCGAGGCGATGGCCTTTTTAACGTCTACCGTAGCCGCACCCAGGTCCTTATCGTAGAGGTTAGCCGTCACCGAAAGGACGGGAATAGCCCCGAGGTTGTCGTTCTCCCCATAGGTGGTATCCACCTTTATCGACGCCACATCGCCCAGCACCGGCCGGGATGCATTCCTGAGCACAGGGATCTCCCCGATGTCCGCCACGCTCGTCACCTTATTCTCGGGTACCTGCACCTGGACGTTATAGGCGTTGTTGCCGCCTTCGTCTATCCAGATATTCTTTTCCGTATAACGGGACGAAGAGGTCGTGGCGACTATGCTCCGGGAGATATCATCTATCGTTACCCCCAGCTGGGCGGCCCGCACCCGGTCCACCTCGATGTTGATGGCCGGATATTTATTCGACTGCCCCAGCTGGATATCACGCAGGTAAGGTATCTGCCGCAGCTTTTCTATCAGCCTCGCGGCGTAGATCTCGTTGTTCTTTTTAATCCTGCCGGAGAACCTCACCTCCACAGGCGTCGGCGATCCCTGGCTCAGGATCTTATCCGTGAGTTCTATAGGCTCAAAGGAGAGCCGCACATCAGGCATCTGCTGCGCCACGCGCGCCCGGATTTTCTCCTTCAGCTCATCAAGATTGGTCTTATAATGTTCGTCCAGCGCTATCTGCATCACCGCTTCCTGCGGACCGGCCATCCACAGGTAGATGGGGTTCACCGAAAAAAGCGAAGGATGCTGGCCGATATAGGCGGAGGAGATGCTCACATTCGCCGGGCCAACGATACTTTTTATGATGTTGAGGGTATTGATGGTCTTCTCCTCCGTCCGCTCGATCCGGGTACCGTCGGGCGCCCGTAGCCGCACCTGGAACTGCCCGCCATTGACCTTCGGCAGCACGTCTTTACCGATATTCCGCAGGAGCAGGAAGGCCGCGCCGGCGGTAAGCACCAGGTATATCGTAACAATGGGTTTGCGGTAAGGTATGATCCGGTCGATAAATGCCAGGAACCGGGTCCTCACCTTGTCGAAGAACGACGGCTTTCCGTCCTTCCCATGCGGCTGAAGGAGCAGCCTTTCCTTTTCTTCCCCCTGTTCCCTGGCAAGAGCCGCATGCACCACGGCAGGCGCCTGGCCCTTATGCACTTTCATGATCCAGTTGGCCATGACCGGCACAAAGGTCTGCGCAAGGAAATAGGACACGATCATGCTGAACCCGATCGCCAGCGCCAGCGGCAGGAACAGCGAGCCCGGTATCCCGCCCATGGTGAAAGCCGGGGCGAACACCGCCAGGATACAAAACAGGATCAGCAGCTTCGGAAAGGCGATCTCCTTACAGGCATCCCAGATCGCCAGCCGCTTGGGCTTGCCCATGTCCAGGTGCTGGTGGATATTCTCTATCGTCACGGTGCTCTCATCCACCAGGATACCGATGGCGAGCGCCAGCCCGCTCAAGGTCATGATATTGATCGTCTGCCCAAACAGGTTAAGGAACAGGATGCCGGAAATAATGGACGTGGGGATCGTCAGGATAACGATCAGCGCACCCCGCAGGTCGCCCAGGAACAGCAATACCATCAACCCCGTGAGGACGGCGCCGATAACCCCTTCGGAGATCAGGCTCTTTACGGAGTTGATCACATATACCGATTGGTCGAATGCATAGGTCAGGTGAACGTCTTCCGGAAGCAGCGTCTGCATTTTCGGGATCGCTGCCTTCAGCCGCTGCACGACTTCCCAGGTGGAAGCATCGGCGCTCTTGGCGATGCTAAGGTACACCGACCGCTTGCCATTCACCAACGCATAGCCAACCGTGATATCGGCCGCGTCTTCAACCGTGGCCACGTCTCTCAGGTAAAGGTTCTGCACGCCACCCGTATACAAAGGTATATCCCCAAAATCCTTGACTTTATGGATGGTCGTATTCACAGGGGTGATGTAGTTCTTGTCGCCGATCCGCACGTTACCCGACGGAGAGGACTGGTTGTTGATCCGGAGCGCCGCCACCAGCTGGTCGGGCGTCAGGTCATGCTCCCGCAGCAAAACAGGGTCCGCCTTGATGACAACCGAACGCACATTCCCGCCGAAAGGCGGAGCCGAAAGCAACCCGGGGATAGCGGTAAAAGAGGCCCGCACATATACATTGGCCAGATCGGCCAGCTCATTATTATTTCTCTTATCACTGCTGAGCACCAGCTCCCCAACGGGTAGGGTCGAGGCATCAAAGCGGATGATAAAAGGCGGGTTCGACCCATTGGGAAATAACGCCTGGGCCCGGTTGCTGACAGCGCTCACCTCTGCCACGGCCTGCGCCATATTAGTGCCGGGATAAAAGTTTAATTTTATTAAAGTTAATCCTTGTACATTCTTGGTTTCTATACTCTTAATGCCATTTACATAAAGTAGAACATTAATATACTGCTTGGCAAAGAAAGTCTCCATCTGCGTAGGCGTAAATCCTCCATATGGATGGGCGATATACAGCACGGGCAGATCCAGCTTGGGGAAGATGTCTATCTTGATGGTGCTGAGAGCACGGATACCGAAAAAAAACAGGGCCGCAACAACTACCAAAATAGTGATAGGCTTGCGCAAGGCCAGAAGAATGAGTTTCATACGTTCTAATTAAAGAGAGAGGATGAAGAATCTTTCCCATACGTGCAAGCAACCAACGAATAGACAAGTCTATCTATAAATTTTGAAGCAAATTTGAATCACAGGAAAAATTCGGCTATCAGCTTCGCTTTCTCAGCGTCGTCCGAGCTCCGGAACATCGCCCCCACTGCAATCCCGCCCTCCAGTAAAAGAAAAAGGGCATCGGTAAGCATCTCGTCATCTAAGGAGGAGTGATGCTGGGTCTGCGCCACCAGGTCGCGGATATATTGCCGGAACCGTTCTTTATGCATCTTCACCCGCCGGAAAACCTGTTCGTCCTCGCAGGTCTCGGCCGTGATCTTGTTGAAATGACAGCCTTTATACTTCAGCCTTCGCTGCCGCTGAATGCGATAATCAAACAAGGCGAGGATCTTATCCCTGGGCTCAGCCAGCGGAAAAAGATAGGCGTCCAGCGCCATGAACCATTCCTTATGCGTCTGGTCCAGATAGGCCAGCAGCAGATCTGTCTTAGAAGGAAAATGATTGTAGAGCGAAGCCCGGGCAATATCCGCCTCTTCGATGATCTGGTTGATCCCCGTGACATGATACCCCTGGTCATAAAATAACCTGGAAGCCGTACCCAATATCCTGTCTTTTACTGCCGATTCCCGCATGACTGCAATATTAGGGGTTTTTCATAAAATAGACAAGTCTGTCTACTTTGCCCAAAATTAGGTGCATACCCTTAAATAAATTTACCTCCTCCAACGTTATTAGCTTGATTCGGCATCCACCTATAAATGCCTTTTCAATTCCTATGACGTTATCCCCCAGTATGAGAAGACGGCTGGTCATCAGTTGGCTGATCCTTTTATCGACAGGCATCGCCGTCATTTTTTGGCGGTATGAATGGAAGTATGGCCTGCCTACGCCAGTGCCGGTCAATTACCATGATGTTACCCGCGGAGCCGCCGTCCAGCTGCCGTCATCCGCCCTGGCCCTGCTCCATCCTGGAGGCAAGCCGCTTTTCCTGCATTTCTTTAATCCCGACTGCCCCTGTTCACGCTTCAATATGCCCCAATTCAAAGCCCTTGTACAAAAGTATGGGGATCGGGTGGATTTCGCCATAGTGATTATGAGTCCTAAGACATTTAGCCCGGCCGCGCTGCAGGATAAGTTCAGCCTGCCCTATCCGGTTCCCGTATTGCGGGATAGCGCGATAGCGGCCGCCTGCGGGGTCTATTCCACGCCCCAGGCCGTCCTGCTCGACAAGGATAGCCGGCTTTATTTCCGGGGCAACTATAATCGCAGCCGCTATTGCAGCGATGAAAAAACCGGCTTCGCCCGCCAGGCCCTCAACGGGTTGCTGGGCGGCAACTATTCCCTAACCTTCAGTCCCCAGGCCCTGAAAGCCTACGGCTGCCAACTCCCCACCTGCAACCAATGACGGAACTATCCTTCACCACCGCCATAGAGCACACGGAGCTGCAAGCGCAAACCGATTACTTCCGCGCGCTGGTAAAAAAAAGGTCCGACAGCCTGATGAATTATTTCCTCCTGGGCTTCTTCGTGATAGGGTTGCTGCTGGCCGGCTATTACGACACCTGGGGGATTGCCGTTGGCGTGGGCGGCCTTTCGCTCGTCGCGTATTATTCCATCAAGTTCCTGCTGCCTGGGTCCGA
>JAMFRX010000006.1 GCA_026224995.1 Puia dinghuensis | reverse complement strand
TCACCAGCCGGTAGATGCGGTCCCCATTGGCCTCGAAACGATCGTAGCTCAGCTCGTGCCGGATAAAGAGCAGGATCAACAGGCATACGGCCATGCCCGTGGCCAGTCCCAGAATATTGATCAGGGTAAATCCTTTTCGCTTCAGCAGGCTCCTAAGAGCGACTTTCCAATAATTTTTGAACATATGCATTTGTTTTTTACCAGCCGGCTGCCGGCTGCCCATTCCTAATCATTGACCCTGCGGCCGGTCAATCCGTTCCCAGACCCCAGTCGTATCCCTTCATCGTGGCCGGCACGCCCTCCGTCAGCCACCGGGGCGGCTTCTCGCCTTTCAGATAATAATCGAAGAACTGCGACATCCGCATGGACCAGTCTTTCCGGTTGCGCCGTTCCCCCAGCCCATGCCCTTCCCCGTTATACTGGAAGAGCCAGGTCTTCTTCCCCAGCCGGCGGAGGGCGGAAAAGAATTCGATGCCCTGGTACCAGGGTACGGCGCCGTCGGCATCGTTGGCCATCATCAGCAGCGGCGTCTCTACCTTGTCCGCATTGAACAAGGGCGAGTTCTTGATATACAGGTCCGGCTGCTCCCACAACGTCGCGCCTATGCGGCTCTGCGAATGCTCGTACTGGAACTGCCTGCTGATGCCGGTCTCCCAGCGGATACCCCCATAGGCGCTGGTCATGTTAGCCACCGGCGCGCCCGCCTCCGCCGCTCTGAAAAGATGCGTCCTGGTGACGAGATAGGCTACCTGGTAGCCACCCCAGCTATGCCCTTCCAGCCCCATCCTGGTCGTGTCGACCCAGCCGAAGCGGCTCAGGTATTTCGCGGCGGAGATCACGGAGTTGTAGGCATCCTCGCCGGGCTGACCCTTCTTGTAATAGATATTCGGGTCGAAGACAAGGTATCCGTTGCTTACGAAATAGGCCACATTGATGACGGACCTGTCCGGCTGGGGCGTGATATAATCATACAGGGTGCGGGCATCCCGCTCGTAGAAGTAAAAGAGGATGGGATATTTCTTTGTGCTGTCGAAGTTCTCCGGCTTGTAGAGCAGCCCTTCGCCCGTTTTCCCGTCCAGCAGCGTCCAATGATGCAGCTCTGCCGTCATCCAGTTATAGCCCGACTGCTGCGGGTTGATGGCGCTGAACTGCCTTCCGGGCTTGCCCGTCGAGTCCTCGGCATAGACGTCGTAGGATTTTTCATAGCTGCCCTGCAGATAGCCGTACACCCTTCTGCTCTTCGCCTTGAAGAAGCCGTTATAACTTTGTGCGAAGGTCAGCTTCCTGCTGGTGTCAGGCGCGAAAGTCGTGCCCAGCTTGTAGAAGACCTGCCCGGCCGTCATGTCCCGCTGGTCGAACAGGGTCAGCAGCAGGGATTGCCCTTCTTTGATCACCGGCTCTTCCACCACCCGCCCTTCCCGCATCGGTGTTTCGTCGTCCAATGGCACATAGCGGATGGTGAGCTCATGGCGCCGCCCTACCCCGCGGGTAAGATTCACCGGTAGCGCCTTCCCTTCGGGATCGCACTGCCAGATATCGTATTTATCATACACGAAGACCCTGCCATCGCCCTTCAGCCAGCAGGCGGAGCCATGCGGCGGCGGGTCGTCGGGATGATCGTCCTCTTCGTCGTACAGGGGAACGCCGATGCCCCTGGTGATATTGGTCACCTGGCCGCCGGCGATAGAATAGGTATACCAATTGCGCCCCTTCCAGTCATACCACAGCAGGTAGTTGCCGCCGGGGGAGATCACGGCCGTGCCGCGGACCTTATCTTGTATGATCTTCCGGCTGCCATCGTTCAAATCTACAAGATAGAGATGCCTCAGGCTATTGCCCTCCCATTGGTTTTCTATCCGATACCCCCGCGAGCTGATGCCTAAGGCATACCGGCCGTCGCCTTCCCTGGACGGGATAACGGTCTCGCAGCTGGCATCGCCCAGGGGGATGAGCCGGTTCTCGTCTTTCGGCAGCACCGCCAGATAGGATCGCTTGAGCTCTGTATTCAGCTGTACCAGCTGCTGTGGCTGCAGGTAGTCGTCATTGTAGTTCCAGACATCCATCCGCGCCGTCTCGAAATCCACCAGCGTGGTGTCCTTGGGCGGGTGCACTGGCCCTAGCCCCAGGTAAAGACGCTTCCCATCCTTGCTGAAATGGTTGGCATAGTCAGGGCTCACCGTAAAGCCCAGCCTCTCCGTCGGTATCGGCTCCTGCTTATTGGGGCTCGACGCCAAAGCCGCCGCGATGCTGCCCCTGTCGGCTCTTAGCTTCGCGCTATCCATGCCGGGGGAATAGTACCATAGCTTGTAGAATTTTGTAAGGGCCTTCAGGACGCTGTCCCGCTCCGCGACGAAAGCCAGCTGCTGCCCCGCCTCATCGAGCGCATAGCTCTTCGCGTCATTGAAGCCGCGCAGCACCGTATCCGTCTTCCCGCTGCCCGTGTTCACCCAGAGGACGGCCGCTTTGGAAGTCGAGTCCAGCTTGCGTTTCGTCATCTCCACTACAAGGGTGTTGCCCATGGGGCTGAAGACATATTCGCTGGTCAGGGCAAAGCGGCGTTCGGCGCCTGTTTTCAGGTTGAGGAGAACGAGGTCTGTACCCTCTTCGGGCTCGTCGGATTTGTCCTTGTCCTTGTCCGCCGGCTTTCCACCGGCCACCGCCGCGTTAGCCGCTGCTCCCTTTTGGCCACCAGCCCCCGCATTACCCTGGACCCCCGCCCCCATCACCGAATCAGCTCCCTAGGCCGCTACCGGCTTCTCCAGCAGGTAGGCCAGATCGCCGGCGAAGTACGTGATTTCCGTCCCGAAGATTGGATCAGTCGCAAAGATGTGCGACGGATGGATCGGTT
>JAMFRX010000353.1 GCA_026224995.1 Puia dinghuensis | reverse complement strand
GGGGTAAACGTTAATTTCTAAAGTCATAATAAGCTTTTATATGAAAATCAAGTATATCATCATCCTTTTGTCATCGGGTCTGCTGTTCATCGGCACCGGCTGTAAAAAGGTCCTCGATCGGCCCGTGCTGGGCAGCTATACGCCGGGTAACTTCTTCACTTCCGACGCCAATGCGCAGCTGGCGATCAACGAGGCGTATAAATATCTTTCTTTCAATTCCGGCGCCACCAATGCCATCTGGGTGTTGGGCGATCTGGCATCGGACGACGTGGTGAAGGGCGGCAGCAGTATTGGCGACCAGGCCGATTACCAGGCCGTCAACCAGTTCAATATTCTGACGACCAATGCGGCGGTGGAAGCCGTCTGGGGCAATTATTACAATGGCGTATTTGCCTGTAATGTCGTGACCGACGGGCTAACGGGCAACACGGCCGTATCCGCGACCATGCAGCAGCAGGGCATTGCGCAGGCGAAATTCCTCCGCGCCTATTATTATTTTATCCTGACCAACTGCTATGGCAATATTCCTTTGCACCTGACCGTGCAGACGGCCACAGAGGCGCAGACGCCGGCGCTGGCCCAGGATACGATCTTTACGCAGATAGAAAACGATTGCATCGCTGCCGCGGCGGTGTTGCCTACGAGCGTTCCTGCCGCCCAACTGGGTATGGCTACGAAAGGGGCTGCCCTGGCCTTGTTGGCGAAGACCTATCTGTTCCACACCGATCTGGCCAACCATTATACGCTTGCCGCCACGACGGCGCAGCAGGTAGTGGCGCTGGGATATACCTTGACCAACAACTACTGGGACAACTTCAACGCCAATACCAAGGCCAATACAGAAGAGATCTTTACCGTCAACCATATTACGGGCACCCTGGGGATAGGGAATGAGCTGAATGTCTGGTTCGCTCCGCGGCCGCCGGCGCCCACTGAGGGGTATGGCTTTTTCCTGCCGACGCAAAGCCTGGTCAACAACTATGAGACCGCGCCTGACGGGACGCCTGATCCCCGGCTGGATTATACCATTGCGAGAGAGCATCATCCTTATTTCGATCTGACCTACGACAGCACCTGGAGCGCCACCGGTTATCTCTGCAAGAAGATGGTGCAGCCTCTGTCCGAAGTGCCTGCCGCGACCAAGAACGTGGGAAGCGTTAATTATGAGGCTCTGAGGCTGGCGGATATTTTGTTGGTAGAAGCAGAAGCCCTGAATGAAAGCGGCCAGTCTTCGGCGGCGCTGGTGCCGTTGAACCAGGTGAGGAAGCGGGCGAGGAATTCGTATATGTACGACACGTCGCTGGTCCAGGCTCCGGTGGGATTGTTGCCGGATATCACAGTGACGGATCAGACGCAGCTGCGGGCCGTGATCCAACGGGAGAGAAGGTCTGAACTGGCGTTGGAGTTCCATCGTTTCTTCGACATCATCCGTTATGGCAGCGCCTATGCGACTGCGGCGCTGAGTCCGGGCGCACCCAATTTCAATTATGCGAACAACAAATTCTTCCCGCTGCCGCAGAGCGAGCGGGATGCCAATCCAAACCTGTTCAAATAGTCTTTGGTTTACTATTAAAACAAAATCGTCATGAAAAAATATATTGCTTGCGTAGTGGCCATTGCCCTCTTGATGGGGGCGGCCGTCTCCTGTAAGAAAAACAACGCCCCCACATCTTATAACACCGATAAAACGACCTTAAACTCGGTGATCGACTCCCTCACTGCCGTGTATGGCAGCACGATGGACGGGACAAAGCCTGGAGACTATGCTGTGGGCGCCAGGGCGGCACTGGACTCCGTGATCAAGCTGGCCACGCAGGTCGCCGGCTCTACTGCCTACACGCAGCTGGAGATCAATAATGCGCTGAACAACCTGCGGGCTGCGGGCGTCACCTTCTCCGGTCAGCTGATCCAGCAGGTGTCTTCGGCTAACCTGATGGGCTACTGGCTGTTCAATGGTAATCCTGCCGACAGCTCGGGCAATGGCAACGATGGTATCTTGCAGAGTGGTTTGATAGGCGCGAGCGCCGCCGCCGCTACAGATGGTGGAACCCTGCCGGTACTGGTCGCCGATAGGTTCGGCCGGCCTAATATGGCTTATTACTTCAATAACGCCGCTACAGTGAAGATCCCTTATAATTCGCAGCTCAATCCACAGACCTTTACCATCTTGCTGTGGCTCAAAAGGGACGGGACCAATGCGAATAACTATTTGTTTTCGCTCGACAGGTGGAACGGGTATAAATTCCAGCTGCAGGGCGGCAATCTGCCTTTCCTGACCGTCAATACCAGCACGGGGGATCATGACCAGGACGACGGCGGGATCGCTGTCGATTCGGCCGGGGTGTGGAGGCAGGTAGCCGTCTCGTATACCGCAGGTACCGAAAAATTCTATATCCAGGGCAAATTAGTGGCCACGGAGACCGTTACCGGGACGCCGCTGACTGTTTCTTCCTCGCTGAACCTGTCGATCGGCAATGAGATGCCCAAGGAGAACTATAACCTCATCGATCCGACCAATGCGAACTATTTCTATGGCGCGAGCTTCTTCATGGGTGCAATAGATGATGTACGATTTTATAATATTGTGCTGACAGATGCACAGATCCTTTCTATTTACACAGACGAAAGCAGTTTATAATTATGAAAAGATATTTTATTGTTGGGTTGGTTGTTTTGGCCGCTTGTAACAATGCCGGGATGGGGTCGAAGGGAACGGATTCGGCGGAGGCCGTACCATTGGACAGTGCGGGCATGCAGGCTACTTCGAAAGAGGATAGCCTGACAGCGGGAGGGAATGGTCTGGTCGATGAGACGGGCAGTCCGGCTTCATGGGCTCTGCTACCCTTTGTGAAGCAGGACAATGCGAATCCTGTGCTGACGCCTGGTGTGGGTCGGTTCGTCGATCCTATTCGTCGGCAGGAGGTCGGCTGGGAAGAGAAAGATGTCTTCAATCCGGCTGTGGCTGTTCGGGGCGACTCTTTGTATTTGCTGTATCGGGCGCAGGACAAGGTGGGTCGTCCTGCCGGCACTTCCAGGATCGGGCTGGCGACGAGCGTCGACGGGCTGCATTTTGTGCGGCGGGCTGCACCGGTGCTGTATCCTGATGCCGATGCCCAGCAGAAATTTGAATGGGAAGGCGGATGTGAAGACCCGCGCGTGGTGGAAGACGAGAAGGGGACCTACTATATGACCTATACGGCCTTTGATGGTACTCTTGCGAGGCTGCTGATCGCCACTTCTACCGACCTGCGGCACTGGACCAAGCACGGGCCTGTCTTTGCGAGCGCCTATGGCGGAAAGTATAAAGATCTGTGGTCAAAATCCGGCGCCATCGTCAGCAGGTACACCAACGGGCGGATCATCGCAACGCGGGTAGCCGGCAAATACTGGATGTATTGGGGAGACCAGAACATCTGGGCTGCCACTAGCGACGACTTGCTGAACTGGACGCCGGTGGAGATGCGGTCGGGCGAGCAGCCGCCTATTCCCTTGCGGGGGCAGGCTGCCAACATGCCCAGGCTGAAGATCGTCGTGCCGACGCGGAGCAAACACTTTGATAGTGATCTTGTGGAGTCGGGGCCGCCGGCTATGCTAACGGACAAGGGTATCGTACTCATCTATAATGGCCGGAATATCCCGGCTATCGGGGACAGCAGCCTGCCGGAGGGGACCTATGCCGGTGGGCAGGTGTTGATGGACCGCAATGATCCTACGAAAGTGATCCATCGCCTGGAGCGTTATTTTATCCGGCCGGATAAGCCTTATGAGATCACGGGGCAGGTTGGGCAGGTTTGCTTTTTGGAAGCCCTGGCGAACTTCAAGGGCAAATGGTTCCTGTACTATGGGACGGCGGATTCGAAGATCGCGGTCGCGGTGAAATGAGTTAGTTAAAAGCCTATGAGCATGAGCTTATGCTCGTCGCGGTTATAATAAGCATATACATACTTTCCACTGTTGCGGAACAGGGTCTCTCCTTCCGGGGGGATGCTTATGCCGTCGGTATAATGTTCGATCCGGTCGCCGATGTCGGCGGAGACGTCACCGGGGACGTGCTGCAGGGTCGTGGAATCGAGCAGCATTCGGAAGCGGGAGGAGCGGATCCTGCTGTTACGGAAAAACATGCCGGTCTGGACGAAGAACATCGAAGCGCCGGCGATGCTGCCTGCTACAAAACCGACGCCAAAGCCGCCAGAGGATTTCATCTTTTCCCAGGCGCCGACGGTCAAAGCGATATGGCCGCTGTCGTCGCGATTGGCGATCATGACGGAAGATCCATCGGTCATTTTGTTGAGGAGCTGACGGGTCTTTGCCAATTCTCTTGGCCCGCTTTTATAGAAGCTTCCTTCCTGTATGATGGGCGTATTCT
>JAMFRX010000352.1 GCA_026224995.1 Puia dinghuensis | reverse complement strand
CATAGGCGATGCGCGTGCCGTAAGGGATATCATCCTTCCGCGAGAAGGATACACGTCTGTTGAGCGTCTTGCGGCCCTGCCCGCAGGATCCGAAGAAGAGGAGGATGAGCAGGCCCGCTGCGATCCGGAATACCCGGCTGTTGAAGAGGGGTCTCCTGGTCATGAGGGCAAGGTTTTATCGAAGTCGGTAAAATGGTCCAACAGTTGGCGGAAAGAGGCATCGCTCAGCGGAAATTCTCCATACCACACTTTTTCGTAAGCCCCGGTGAGAAAGCGGAAGGCGTTCTCCTGCGGGGTGCCGCGCAGCTGTCGCAGGTATTCCTGGTTGGTAGTCTCCCTACCCCGCCGGATGAGCTCCCGGTCGCCGAGCTTTCGCAAGGACAGCAGGTAGAGATAACGGACGGCCTGGCGGTGATCGTTCCGGTCCAGGAAATATTGCAGGCGGGCATCCAGGTCTTCCTCCTCGGGGGCGTCTGATTCTCCGGCGGCGCCGGTGTTCCGCGCCCTTTTGCTCCGGTAGAAGAGGCCCAGGTTGTTCTCCGATATGATCCGGACAATAGCAAAGAGCAAGACCCCTCCCAGCAAACAATAGATCAACGGGCTTAACCACTTGCTAAGGAAGATGGAGCTGCCTGGTTTCCCGTTCGCTTCCGGCCGGCGGCGCCAGTAGTCAGGGTCATTGGCATAGGCGAAATGCGGGTTGTTCTTCCATCGGCTGACCACACTATCGGGAACGGAACGCAGCACAATGGAATCCGGGCCGGCCGTCGTCGTCTCCTGGTTACCGGCGAGAGAAGAAATAGAATCGACGGCGGCGGCGCCGGGCGAGGCCTCGGACCCCACGACAACCGTATCGGCCACCGTGGTATCCATTTTCTGCGGGGCGTTGTCGTCCCGCTGGGCGGTGGCGGACAGTCCCAGGATCAACAGCGGTAGCAGGAGAACGATCCCCGTTCTGCGTCGCATCATAAGGAGCGCATTTTTTTCTCCAGGCGAATGGGGTAAACGACGAAATACCAGATGACGAACGTCAGCGATGCCATAAGAATGGAGGTGCTCAGCCATACCGGCATCCGGGAATAGCGGGTCACGAAGCCTTCGAGAAAGGCCGCCGTCACAAAGATCGGCACGAGCCCGATCATCAGCTTCAGCCCATCCTTGCCGCCCCTTTTTAGGGAGTGGACCCGGCGATGCGTGCCGGGAAAAAGAATGCTGTTGCCCAGCACGATGCCCGCGGCGCCGGCGATTATGATGGAAGATATCTCCAGCGTTCCATGGATCCAGATCACTAAAATGGATTTCCATCCCAGCCCCTTGGCAAAGAAATAATACTGGAAGGACCCGACCATCACCCCAGTGCGGAAGAGTTCCCATATCGTCCCGAGCGAGACCAGGAAGCCCAGCACAAAAACCGTGAAGGAGACCTCGATATTGTTCACGGCAATCCTAAAGAACATGCTCAGCTGGTCCTGGTTCTTGTATACTCCGAAGGGGTCGCCCCGGGCGATATTGTCCTCGGTCATGTCTACATAGGAATCTCCCAGCACCCCCCTTACGAATGTCTCGTCATGGGCCGCGGAGAAAGCGGCGATCACCGCGAATAATATAAAGATCAGGAAGGAATACAGGATCTCCCGATGGTACTTGCGGACGACCAGCGGCAGCTCCGTTTTCCAGAAGCTTCCGATTCGGGACACCTGCTCCTTCTTGTTGCGGTAGATCCCCAGGTAGATGCGGGACGCGAGCCCATTCAGGTACTGGGTGACCCTGCTGTGGGGATAGAACGTCTTAGCATAGCCCAGGTCATTCACCAGATCAGTGAACTGTCCTGCCATTTCATCGGGATCGGTAGCAGGCTCGTACTGATATTGCTTCCACTTGTCAATATTTTTTTTAATAAAGAGACCTTCTCTCACAGGAAAAATTTAGCATTATATTTACAATGTGCGCTCTGGCACTTAAATATAGTGAGTAAACCGGAAATACCATAATCCGCAATAAAAGTCATTCGGCATGCTTCACGTGAAATTAGATACCGGGTTCAACATAGAGGTGGAGTTCACTATACCCGCCTTTTTCAAGCGCTTCCTGGCCTGGGTGATCGACCTGGTGATCATGATCGCCTATTCTATGGTGCTGAGCCGCCTGCTCAACGAGCTGATAGGGCTCTCATGGGCGGGAAAAGAGTGGCTGGACGTCTTATTCGGGCTTCCCATCATCTGCTACCACCTGCTCTGCGAGATCTTCCTGAATGGGCAGAGCGTCGGCAAAAAGGCCATGCGGATCAAGGTCATCAGCTCTGACGGCGGCCAGCCCTCCCTGAGTCAATACCTCATCCGCTGGCTGTTCAGGACGGCCGACCTGCCCTGGTGGATCTTGCCGTCCATCGCCTACAGCATCCTGCCGTGGTGGACCTCGGTATTTGTTTTCGGCGGACTCGCCTGCATCCTGGCTACCCCACATTCCCAGCGTATCGGAGACCTCGTCGCCGGCACCATTCTCATCGACACCCGCACCCGCACCTCCTGGGAGGACACGGTCTTCACTGAGCTCGCCGACAACTACCAGCCGCGCTATCCGAAGGTGATGCAGCTCAGCGACAAGGATATCAATACCCTTAAAAGCATTATCAATTCGGTGAGTAAATCAGGGGATTATGATCTGTCCATGCGGATCGCGGATCGCATCCGCAGCAAGCTGGACCTTCCCAGCGACCAGGACTCCCTGGAATTTTTACAGACCCTGCTCATGGATTACAACTACTATTCCACCCGCTGATCGCAGGGATCGCCCGATCATCCGGCCAGTGACTGCCAGCATCCGCCTGCTCAGGGCATCGGCCTGGCAGCCGTGGAGATCACGAGCACCGCAATGGACAGCAGGAACAGCCCCAGACAGAGGATCATCAGGACGCCCACATACCGGTAGAAAGCCCGCATATTCCGGAAGGAGGCCGTCAGCTGCTCCTGGTCGTTGTTGCGCAGGGCCAGCTGCATCCGGGCAGCGAAATTATAGAGGTAAAGACAAGGGAAGAAATTCAACACGGCAATGCCGGAGTAGACGATGGCCACGAAGCCGCCGCCCATGGTGCCGAGGCCGGAGCCGGAAACGCCCATGGAATTAAAGAGCGACGAGAGGAGCGTCAGCGCCAGGATGGCCACGACCACAAAGAGCGCGCAGAAAACGAACCCGGCAACGGCCAGGAATTTGGCCCAGCGGGCCGCGTCGCGCAGGTATACCGTGGCGTTATGGTCCACTTGCAGCTCGAACAGATTGCTTGATGCCGGTGATTCCATTTTTGATGATTTTAATTAACTGCTTAGCCGTCTGAAAAAGCGTAGTCGACCCCTCGCTATCGTCAATAGGCCCGCGCGAAAAGCACCCGCTGCCTGCTGGGCTTGCCCGTCAGGATACACTTCCCTTCCTCCAACGGATTGTCCAGGGGGATACAGCGGATAGTCGCCTTGGTCTTTTCCTTGATCGCATCTTCGGTGGCCGAAGTCCCGTCCCAATGGGCGAGGACAAAGCCGCCTTTCCCATCCAGCAGGCTCACGAACTCATCCAGCGTATCGGCCTTGCTGATATGCTGGTCCCGGTATTCCTGCGCCTTGTTGAACATGGACAGCTGGATGTCTTCCAGCAGCACCGCCACATAAGACGGCAGGTTTTCCATAGGCACGTTCTTCTTTTCCTTGGTGTCACGGCGGGCGACCTCCACGCTGCCATTGTCCAGGTCACGCAGTCCCATGGCCACGCGTACGGGAACACCCTTCAGCTCATATTCTGCAAATTTGAAACCCGGCCGGCTGTTATCATTGTCGTCGAATTTTACGCTGATGCCGGCGCGCTTGAGCAAGGCGGCAAGCTCACGGCCCTTGGCGTCGAGCGCCTCCTTCCGGTCGTCGCCCTTATAAATGGGTACGATGACCACCTGTGTGGGCGCGATCCGCGGCGGTAGGATCAGGCCT
>JAMFRX010000351.1 GCA_026224995.1 Puia dinghuensis | reverse complement strand
GATGAGGGTGCGAACGGTATGCCAGCCCTGGCGGCCTGCCGCACCGGGGTTCATGTGGAGGCAGTGCAATCTTTCGTCGTACATGATCTTGAGGATATGGGAATGGCCGCAGATGAAGAGCTGCGGCGTATCGGCTTCCAATTCTTTTTTTGCGGTGGGGTTGTAGCGTGGGGGATAGCCCCCTATATGGGTCATGAACACGTGTACGCCTTCGGACTGCCAGCGCAGTTTTTCCGGGTAGACGCTCCTGATGTCCGGCCCGTCGATATTGCCATAGACTCCCCGGAGCGGCTTAAAGGCAGCCAGTCTCCCGGCCAGGGCTATGGTGCCGAAGTCGCCTGCGTGCCAGATCTCGTCACAGGTTTCGAAATGCCTGAAGATGCTTTCGTCCAGGAAATGATGGGTGTCGGAGAGCAGGCCGATGCGCAACATGATCAGGGATGTTTTTGGACATAGGTACGGAAATAGCCGCATTCGTGGAGCACTTCTTTGTAATAATTGGTGCCGCTATATTGTTTGAGGGCCTGAAAGCCATCCCAGGCCATGAAAGCGGGTCCTTCATAGTCCCTGTAGTCCTCCTTCGAAAAGACGTTTTTAGCATACCAGGCGTTGCGCTGGCATTTAGCCAGCAGATATTGACATTTGGCCCGTTGTTCATCCGTCTTCGCGGCACCCAGCGCCATTGTATAATATTTGACAGCGGTGTTCATGTTCAGCAGCCGGGTGCGGAAGGTCGTATCGATCGATGAGGGTTCGGCCATATCTGAGCCGATGACCTTGCATTCATAAAACGCGCGTGCGTTCCCGAAATGCGTGATATTGTATTGCGCGTTGCCCATCAGGATGGCATTGGTAAAAACATCCTGTCCGGCGGCGATCTTGTCCTGCAGCTTTTTTAACGTTTGCAGAAACGACAATTTGCTGTAGCTGATCTTTTGCGGTGCGATGTGATCACAATCGTGACAATCCACGATACGGGCATTAAAAGGGTTCCCTGGCAGGATAGTGGTATCGTGCGGCGCCGCCAGCCTGATGGCCGTCAGGGCGTTGTCGATATGGTCGTCGAGGCACAGACCGATGGCCTGGTATTCGTAGAGATCCGCGCGACCCGTCGCGCACATCCGGGTGCAGAGCTTTTCCCAGGGGCTTTTATCCGGTTTCTCCAGAAAGGACCGCAACGCTTCCACCTGATGATCGTCGGCGTAGTAGGCGGGTCTGCTGGTCCAGCATTCGGACCGCACCTTATCTCCCGCCCGGGTGTATTTATCCGCTATGGCCTGTTTTAGCCATTCGAGGGCCGCTTCATGCCGGAAGCCGGGGCCGGAAGGGGTATCTGCGGCATGCAGGAGCCAATCGATCTCCGGCGTCAGCTGTTTTTCCAGCGGTTCGTCGATAACCGGGGCTGCCGCGATCGTATTCAGGAGCTTTAGCATCCTGAACTGTTCCTGGGGAAGGAGGGCACGGGGAACGATGGGTTCAGCCTGCTGATACCAGTTCGCCGCTTCCTGATAGTCCCGGTCCAGCATACAGAGATAGCCGGCCGCCAGCTGCCAGATCCAGGGCTTCGCGGCATTGCGGGCGCCAGCGATCCGGGTGACCAGTACCCGCAAGGAGTCGTTGGAATGGTAGTTCGGCTCGTTGGGCATATCCGTAATGCCTTCGAATAATTTTGTGGCGAACCGTTGTTCCGATGCATTGATGGCCCTCGACAGCAGCAGGTCCAATTTATCAGATTGCGGATCCAGGGCATAGATCTGTTCGATAGCGCGTTTTGGATCTGAATAGAAGATACCCAGCATTTGCCATAGGGTCGCTTTTTACTCTTTGGTGTGGCAGAGGGCGAGCGTTGCTGTCCAGTCTGCTTCTTCCTGCGGGTGAAAGCTGTAGTGCGCCACCATCCTAAGCTCTTCGCAGCTGTCGAAGACCCGGCTGTAATAGTAGTTGGCCCTGCTATAGTTCTTTAGCCGGTACCAGGCCCCGGCCGTATAGGCCAGGCTGCGGTACCAGAGCTTATCGCGCGGAAATTTCGGGCTATACGTTTCGAACAACCGGATCGACTCCCGGGGTGTGCCGTTGAAGAAATGGGAACGGATGAGCTGGAACCAGTACCGTTCCTGCAGGAAAATATCGACGGCGGCGCTTAATTCCTGCTGCAGCTGTTTGTCAAGCGTTCCGGCGTTGAAAGGCGGCTTCTTAGCGGCCGTGCTGTCCTGCTCCCAGGCATATCGGATGGGGGTCAATGAAAAGGCCTCACACTTTTTGGCCAGGTGCAGGTAGAGCAGGAACGCGGTGATCTTTTTATCTTTTTTGTCCGTCAGCAGGTGACAATACGGAAGGGGCGATACCGGTCTTTTCCCATTCATCCAATCGAGCGCCTGACCGATGGTCGTTATGTTTGCCGTATCGAGCAGGAAGCCTACTTCTTCCGGCCGGGCTGTCTTCCCCAGCCAGGTGGTCCAGTCCTGTATATTGCGGGTGTTCCACCGGGTAAGATGGGTGTCGTCGTAGTTTATTCCGTAATAGAACAGGTTGGAATAGAAAAAAGGGCTGTAGGTTGAATCTACAAAGATCTCAGGGGTGAAATTGGATGCCCCGTATTCAGGGTCCCAATCGCCGGCGCAGGCCAGGGCGATGGCTGTGCTGACGAAACAGGCGCTAATCAGTATGATCCAGGACTTCCTTAAAAATGCCTTTGTCATATCGCAAAAGGTTTGTCGGTCGAGGTCGAAAAAAATGAGGTTGCGGATCCGGTGATTGGAATGCAGGTTGACCTCGCCGACCATTTCCAGCAGGTCGGCGGCTGAGGTCGACTCCAGCTTTACCGCATCCCCGTCCCTAAAATAATAACCATTTTTGAAACAGGCATGGCTGGCGGTATAATATTGAGGCGTCTGCCGGCTGAAGTTCGTATCTTTTTCGAATAGGGTGCTATTCATTTTGTCCAGCAGCCCGATGACCTTGCCATCGCGGACCTGCAGACCCCATGAAAAAATGGGCAGCGCCAGGTCCAGGGTCAGCGGGTAGGTCCGCAGAGAGGGCGTATACCTGTGCGCAATGGAGCGGTCATAGATGGAATTGCCGGTTCCCGCATCGATATTGCCCATATTGTAGAACATCAGCACGCCATGATCTACGGGTGGGACGCCGGTGCGGTCGGCGAATTTTACCTGGTGAAGCCGGATGGTAGCGGACAGGATCGACCCGGATAGGGAGTGATACTGTTGAAGGAAGCGGAAATAATTTTCTTTTGTCCGTTCGGTCCAGTCACAGTCGAACTGGATCTCGGCAGGCTCCTGATGGACGGAAGCATTAATATGACGGACAAGCGCGAGGATCTTGCTGGCGAAGGCCGGCAGCGTCGAGGAGTCCAGCTTCCCGAATACCCTGTTGCGGAGGAAGATGACGGGAATGATGGTAAAGCCGGACGGGAGGGTTGCGAAGTGAACAGGTGTTACCGGCGCCGGTGCGGAGCTGGTATCCGGCCAGTCCACATCGAAATACCGGATATAAAGGGTATGGACGGCATTTTTTTCCAGCGCATTCGTTTCGGTACTGTCCAGCCCGAAGGCAGTCCGCCAATAATAGAAGCTCATGGATTTAGTCCGATGTTGACAGGAACCAAGGCAGAGGACAAGACAGAAGACAAGCAATCGAGAATACACGTTGGGCACCGGCGCGATTATTTTTAATAAAGTTAGGGGTAAACAAACCATAACGCGGAAGATTTATGTAATTTTAATCCCAACGATCAATGCATGCCTCATTACCATTCCCTGGGAGTCATTCCCCACAAGCGCCATACCCAGTTTCGCCAGCAAGACGGGTCTCTCTATTCGGAGCAATTGTTCTCCACGGAGGGTTTTTCCAACGACTATAGTTTGTTGTACCATGTTCATCCGCCGACGGCGATCATTGCCACGGACGAGCCGTATGATGTCCAGCCGCGTATTGCGGAGGAGAAGATGCTGAAGCACCGCAGCTTCGAGGGGTTTAAGATAAAGCCGGAAGCAGACTATCTGCAGAGCCGGCGGCCGGTGCTGGTGAACAGCGATTGCCATATCGTGCTGGCGGCGCCCAGCCGGAGCATGGAAGGCTATTTTTATAAGAATGCGGATGCCGACGAGCTGATCTTCATCCATGAAGGCAGCGGGGTGCTGAAGACCATGTATGGGAACCTGCCTTTCGGCTATGGCGATTACCTGGTCGTTCCGCGGGGGACGATCTACCAGATCCATTTCGAAGGGGAGGATAATCGCCTTTTTATCGTCGAATCCTTCAGTCCTATACGTTATCCAAAGCGATACCTGAGTCCTTACGGGCAGCTGCTGGAGCATTCCCCCTATTGCGAGCGGGATATCCGCGGTCCGCAATTTCTGGATACGCACGATGAAAAAGGGGATTTCCTGATCCGTACCAAGAAGAAGGGCCGCATCTATGGCATTCATTACGGGCATCATCCCTTTGATGTCGTTGGGTGGGATGGGTGCTGCTATCCGTTTGCTTTCAGCATTCATGACTTCGAGCCCATCACCGGGCGCGTGCACCAGCCGCCGCCGGTACACCAGACTTTCGAAGGGCACAACTTTGTGGTGTGTTCCTTCTGTCCCCGGCTGTTCGATTACCATCCTTTGTCTATTCCGGCGCCTTATAACCACAGCAATATCGACAGCGACGAGCTTTTATACTATGTGGATGGCGACTTTATGAGCCGCAAGCATGTGACGCGGGGCATGATCAACCTGCATCCCGGCGGTATTCCACATGGGCCGCATCCGGGCGCCGTGCAACGGAGCCTTGGGGCAAAGGAAACCAAGGAGCTGGCGGTCATGGTGGATACTTTTCATCCGCTTTCGCTGACGGTCGAGGCGCTGGAGATCGAGAATCCGGGCTATACCATGAGCTGGGCGGAGTGATTTTGCGTACATTAGCCGCAAATTCAGCTGCACATGACCTCCTCCAAACAACACCCCTTAGTCTTATTGGCCATGGTGCTCTTTTCCTGTCATACCCGGCAGGCCGCCGACCTGATCCTTTATCATGCGAAGATCTATACGGTAGACAGCGCCTTCAGCACGGCGCAGGCGATAGCGATAAAAGATGGCAAGATCCTGGCCACAGGGACAGACGAGGCCATACGTGGAAGCTATACGGCGCCAAAGACCCTGGATCTCGGCGGGCAGTTCATCTATCCTGGTTTTATAGATGCGCATGCGCATTTTGTGCGTTATGGAGAGTCGTTATTCACGGCCAGTCTCTTTGGGAGCACGAGCACGGAAGAGATGGTGCAGCGGGTGAAGCAGTTTGCCGATGCGCATCCTGGCCTGGGCTGGATACAGGGCAGGGGCTGGGACCAGAACAAATTTCCCGGTAAGGCTTTTCCCGATAATACCGAGCTGAACCGGCTTTTTCCTTCCACACCTGTGGTGCTCGGCCGGGTGGACGGGCATGCGCTGCTGGCCAATGCGAAGGCGTTGGAACTGGCGGGCGTTCATCCCGGGCAGAAGATAAGCGGGGGAGCTATCGAGACGATCGGTGGCCGGCTTACGGGGATACTCATCGACAATGCACAGCAGCTGGTCGGGCGGGAGATGCCTGTGCTGTCGCCGGCTGAAGCCTGGCAGCGGCTGGATGCGGGGCAGCAAAAATGTTTCGCCCAGGGGTTGACGACGGTCACCGACTGCGGCCTGAACAGAATAGACATAGAGCGGGTGGATTCGCTGCAGCGGGCCGGGAAGCTGAAGATGCGCGTCTACGTTATGCTGAGCGATAACAAAGAGAACCTGGATCATTATCTTGATAAGGGGCCTTACAAAACGGACCTGCTCTATATAAAAGGGGTGAAGGCCTATGCCGACGGCGCTTTAGGGAGCCGGGGAGCCTGTTTGTTATCACCGTATGATGACAAGCCGGGCTGGCAGGGATTTCTGCTGAGTCCACCTGCTCATTTTGACTCCCTGGCTGCACGGCTTGCCGGAACGGAATGGCAGCTTTGTACCCATGCGATTGGGGACAGCGCCAACCGGGTGATCCTGCAGGTTTACAATAAATACCTGAAGGGAAAGAACGACAGGCGGTGGCGGATCGAGCATGCCCAGGTGATCGATGCGCAGGATTTCGGCTTGTTCGGTCAGGCGTCGGTGATACCCAGCGTGCAACCTACGCATGCGACCAGCGATATGTATTGGGCCGGCGAGCGGCTGGGGCCGGTGCGGCTGAAAGGCGCCTATGCCTATAAGCAGCTGCTGGAGCAGAATGGATGGATACCGTTAGGCACCGATTTCCCGGTGGAGGACATTAGTCCGATCAAGACCTTTTTGGCGGCGGTCTTCCGCGTCGACGCCAAAGGCTATCCGACAGGAGGATTCCAACCAGAGAATGCGTTGAGCCGGGAGGAGACGATACGCGGCATGACGATCTGGGCGGCGAAAGCCGACTTCCTTGAGAAGGAGACCGGGAGCCTGGAGGCCGGTAAGACAGCCGATCTCGTTATCCTCGATAAAGACCTGATGGAAGTTCCCGCTGCAGCGGTACTACAGGCGAAGATCGTGTCCACTTATGCCGCGGGCGTCAAAGTCTTCTGAGCGTGAAGCATTTAGTGGAGGCCGTGCCAACTCAAACGATTGCGTGATTTTCGATTACGCAATCGTTTGATAAGAAATGGTATCGCGCTATTTGTTATTTTCCTACAGCCAAAACAGATGAAGATGACCGGAACATTCGTGCATCAGACAGCAGTTATCACGGGGGCCGCGTCGGGCCTCGGTCTTGCCATCGCCAGGCGGCTTGCCGCCGAAGGGGTGCGATTGGCCTTGCTGGATCTTGATGGTGCGCGGCTGCTGGCCGTCCGGCAGGAATTCGCCGGGGACTGCGAAACGTACACTACGGATATTACCAAAGAAGAGGAAGTGAAGAAGGTCGTGGAAGAGATAAGGATGCGATATGGCCGTATAGATATCCTGGTCAACAGCGCCGGCGTCACCGGTCTGACCAATACGAAGAGTCATGAAACGGACACCGCTAACCTGCGTATGGTCTTCGACGTTAATTTTATGGGGAGCTATCACACCTCCAAGCATATCCTTCCGCTGATGCTGCAATACAACTATGGCCGTATCCTGCATATCGCTTCGATCGCGGGGAAGGAAGGCAATGCCAGGATGCTGGCCTATTCGGCTTCCAAGGCCGCGGTGATCGCCATGGCCAAGGTCCAGGGAAAGGAATATGCGGAGACGGGAATAACGATCAATGCCCTGGCGCCGGCCGTTATCAGGACGGCCCTGGTGGATGCCCTGCCGGAGGAGCAGGTAAGATACATGACGGATAAGATACCCATGAAACGTTGCGGCACCCTGGAAGAGGCGGCAGGGCTGGCGGCTTATATCGTCTCGCCTGAGAACAGCTTTACCACCGGTTTTACGTTCGATCTGTCCGGCGGCCGCGCTACTTATTGAAACCATGCACATGGAAAAGGAATTCATTACAGAAGAGTTGCCCATAGGGGTAGTGGGTTTGGGCCTCATGGGCTGCAGCATTACCACCTGTCTGCTAATGGCCGGTCATCCTGTGATAGCGGTAGCGCCGCTTGCGGTGGATCTGCTGAAGGCGGAGGAGCGTATCCGGGGGCACTTGTCCAGGTCGGGCCTGAAGGGGCTTACCGGGGAAACACCGGAAGCCTATTTTTCGAGACTGCAAATAACGGAAGATTATACCCGGCTGGCGTCTTGCGTGCTTGTCATCGAATGTACGCTGGAGAGCGTGGAGATAAAACGCTCCGTGTACGGGAAGATCGAAGCGGTGATTGGCACGGAGGCCCTGCTGACCAGCAATACTTCGGCTATCCCTATAAGCATCCTGCAGCAGCAGACTTTGCATCCCGGCAGGTTCTTCGGCCTGCATTGGGCCGAGCCTTCGCACACCACGCGATTCCTGGAGATCATCTGCGGCGATCGCAGCGAGGTGGATAAAGGGGAATGGCTTTACCGGCTGGCGCATGGATGGGGAAAGGAGCCTACGCTTGTGCGGAAAGATATACGCGGCTTTATTACTAACAGGTTAATGTATGCGCTATACCGGGAGGCGTTCTATCTCGTCGAGAACGGGTATGCTACGGTGGAGGATGTG
>JAMFRX010000350.1 GCA_026224995.1 Puia dinghuensis | reverse complement strand
GTCCGGTTGACGGTGATCCGGGCATAAACGGGAATTTTGTCATCGGCATAAGCCTTTTGAGTGCGTAACACGAAATGAACCCCGAAACTGTTGTTGCTCTTCATACCATTATTTTTTTCGTTATCAATGGTTCCTCGAAAGGCTGCGATACCTAAAAAAGTGCCCAAACGTACGTCGGGCGCGGCTTTTTGGCGATCCGGTGACCTCAAAGGTAATCTCGCATTTTAGGTCACCGCCGTGGTCACCTTCCATTTGAAAAACCTTGCAACAAAATGATGTGTATTCAAAGCAAAAGCCCGTAAACTCAGCGTTTACGGGCTTCACGTCTTGTCTTAGCTTTAGACTCATTGTCGGGAAGACAGGATTCGAACCTGCGACCCCTACGTCCCGAACGTAGTGCGCTACCGGGCTGCGCTACTTCCCGAAGGAAAAATTTGAAGACCCGAAGATCGTCAAATGGGTGTCAAAAATACATCGCTTCCCCAACCTGACAAAATCGATTATTCCCTTTTCTGAATGGTTTGGAAGGCCTTACCCAGGTGCTCCGTAAGGTCGGAAGGCAGCATACTCTCCTGGGAGTGCTCCACCGCCGCGAGATCGCCGGCGAGGCCATGGAGGTAGACGCCTAACAAAGCGGCTTCGCCGGGGGAATAGGTCTGGCCCAGCAGGGCGGTCAGGATGCCCGTGAGGACGTCGCCGCTACCACCTTTGGCCATGCCGGCATTACCGGTAGAGTTGAAATAGCTTTTGCCGCCGGGCATGGCGATATAAGTATAGTGGCCCTTCAGGACGATGATACATTGGAGCTTTTTGGCCTGCTCGCGGGCTTTGTCGAGGCGGGCGTAGTCGTCCGGTGAGGGACCGAAAAGCCGTTCGAACTCTTTAGGGTGCGGCGTCAGGATAGAGTAGGGGGGGAGCTGGGCCATGAGCTCGGGATGGGTAGAAAGGATGTTGAGGGCGTCGGCGTCTATGACCATGGGCTTGCGGAAGCGCTGTAGGAGGTCGCGCAGGAAGTCCACGGTCAGCTGGTCGGTGCCCAGTCCGGGGCCAACGCCTACGACGGAGTATTTGTCCAGGTCGCCGGGTGGGAGCGTGGTATGCATTTTTTGGTCGGGGTCTGTGAGGACCATGGCTTCGGGGAGCGTCGTCTGCAGGATGCTGTAGCCGCAGCCGGGAACCAGGATGGTCACCAGGCCCGCGCCGCTCTTCAGGCAGCTCCGGCCTGAGAGGACGGCGGCACCTATCTTCCCGTAGCTGCCCGTCACCAGCAAGGCATGACCGAAATTGCCTTTGTTGGCGAAGCTATTGCGAGGCTTGAAGATAGCACCGATGATGTCCGGGTCGAGGAGCTCGGCTTCGCTTTGGGTGGTTGCGAGAAAGCCGGGATGCAGACCGATGTCGAGAATATGGATCTCGCCTACCCAGGCTTCGTTCTCCGGCAGGAGGAAGGCCGGCTTATAGACCTGGAAGCTCAGGGTATGCGTGGCCCGGATGACGGTATTGCCCCTGGAGCTGCGACTGACGAAGAGTCCGCTGGGGATGTCGATAGCGAGTATCTCGTTGCCGCTCCGGTTAAGATGATCTACCAGCAGGGCCGTTACACCTTCCAGCTTCCTGTTGAGGCCCGAGCCCAACAGGGCGTCGATGAGGACGTCGCCCGGCGGCACAGGATGAAAGTGCTCTTCCCCCTGGATGAACCGGACTTCTACAGGCGTCGGGTGAAGGCGGGCGAGATTGGCCTGGAAGTCGTCCGTACCGAGATTGCCGAACTCGAGAATATGGACCGAGACCGTACAGTCCAGCGCCGACAGCAGGCGGGCGAGGACCAGTCCGTCGCCACCGTTATTTCCTTTACCGCAATAGATGGAGAAGCTTCGACCCAGGTAGCCGGCTTTTTCCAGCCAGGAAAGGCAGCTTGCCGCGGCCCGCTCCATCAGGTCGATGGAGGTGATGGGTTCATGCTGGATGGTATATTCATCCCAGGCCCGGATCTGGTCGGCCGAAAAAATTTCCATGCGGAAAATTAGCCAATTTCAATGAATTATGGCGAGTGCGCCGGCCCGGCAACCCGGTCTACGCCGCCTGAGGCGCCTTTTTCTTCTGCGGCCTCCGCTTGGCGTAATGAACGGGCTTCTTATGAATGACGTGATGCGGGCGGGGATGGACCGCCGAAACCCTATGGGCAACCGGCTGAACGGGAGCAGGGTCGGCAGGGCCGGTAGTGACAGTGGTAGTGGCGTTTGCAGCGGTGCTGTCTGCCGGGTCCGGCTCGCCCTCGTCGAAGCTCTCATGGCCCTGGCGGTAGTCACCGAAGAGGTCGGCAAGGCGTTTGGCGGAATAGACGTTTTTATAGTCGTTATTGCAAAGGGCGATTATGGTGGCGTTCTCATCCAGCATCCGGACGAAGACGGTGCGGTTACCATGCCACCAGCCGTTGTGGTAGATCAGCTTCTTGCCGTTAGGGATCATCAACATGCGCCAGCCCAGCCCATAGTTACGCTGGCCGGGCTTTTCGAAGCTGTAGCCGGCATAGGCGCTGTCCAGCACGCCCTTGGAGAATAGGGTTCCAGTACGCAGCGCCTGGTCCCATTTGTACATATCCCTGACCGTGCTATAGACGTTCTTGTCTCCATAGACCATGTCCAGGAATTCCATGCGGAAGGGCCGGCCGGTCTGATAGTAAGAAGACATGGATTTGCCCGAGTCGGTTTGCGTATAAACGTAGGAATCCTGCATCCCCAGGGGCTGGAAAAAGGTTTTGGTGACGAATTCAGGGTAGGAGTTTCCCGACACCTTCTCTATGATGAGGGCCAAGAGGGCAAAGTTGGTATTGGAATATTCAAAATGACGGTTGGCCTGGCCGCTGAAGACTTCGCGATCGCGGGCGTGGTCGATAATGTATTGAAGCACGTCCTGGTTGGTGAGGAACTTATGCTTGTCGACCGCAGGCTTGTCCATGAAATGAACATAGTTGTGCAAGCCGCTGCGGTGGTTGAGCAAGGTCTGGATGGTCACGGTGGGAAATGGAAAGCCGCTGAGATATTTGCCTACCGGGTCATGGATATCCAGCTTCCCGTCCTGCCAAAGCTTCAGGGTGCTCATGGCGGTAAATGTCTTGGAGATCGACGCCAGGTGAAAGGCGGTATGCGAATCGATGGAATCCTGCTTATGTATGGGGTTGCGATAGCCTTTGTATCGTTCGAAGAGGATGACGCCGTTCTTGGCGACCAGGATGCTGCCGTTGAACCGGCCAGCCAGCATGGGCTCGAAGAAATGATCCGTAATAGCGGTATAATGTTCCAGCTCGGGGCCCGTCAATGCCGGAGCGGTCGTCGGCGCGGGCGCCACGGTATCTGTCTGAGCATTCTTCGCAGTTTGAGCCTGACCACACGATACGACCACAAGGGTTACGGATAACACTAAATATCCAATCCGATTCAACAGCGCTAATTTAATGGGTTAGAAAAAAAGGCAAAATTAAAATATTCCGGTGTTACTTTGCATTTCCAATTCGGAAAGTAACGCAAAAAGAAGGGCAAAATTATGGCGGACAAGAAAACTACCAGTTACCCCAAAGAAAAGATTAACATTCTCTTCTTAGAAAATATCAGCGATGCGGCCGTAAAACATTTCAAAGAATCCGGTTACGCTTCCGTCCGCAAGCTCGGCGGCGCCTTGTCGGAAGAGCAGCTCATCAACGAGATCAAAGACGTACACCTGCTGGGTATCCGCTCCAAGACGCAGATCACGGCCAAGGTCCTCGCGGCTGCAAAAAAATTACAGGCCATCGGCTGTTTTTGTATCGGGGTCAACCAGGTAGACCTCAAAGCCGCTACCGGTGCCGGCGTTGTCGTCTTCAACGCCCCTTACTCCAATACCCGGAGTGTAGCCGAGCTGGTCATCGGGCTGGCCATCCTGCTCATCCGCCGCATCCCGGACAAGAGCAAGGCAGCCCATGAAGGCATCTGGCTGAAAGAGGCCAAAGGGAGCTATGAGTTACGCGGTAAGACATTGGGAATCATAGGATATGGAAATATCGGCACCCAGGTGAGCATCCTCGCCGAGGCGCTGGGTATGAAGGTCATCTTCTACGATACGGTGACCAAGCTGCCCCTGGGCAACGCCGAAGCCAAGAAGACCCTTCGCGAAGTGGTTAGCCAGGCGGACATCATCACCCTGCATGTCCCAGAAACGGCCCAGACTAAGAATATGATCAATAAGACGGTCCTCAAGCAGTTCAAGAAAGGGTCGATCCTGCTGAACTATGCCCGCGGTGAGGTCGTCGACCTGGAAGGGCTGGCGAAGTGCCTGCAGGACGGCCAGCTCTCCGGCGCCGCCGTTGATGTATATCCCTGGGAACCCGAAAAGAATGGGGATAAGTTCACCACCCCCCTTCAAGGCCTGGCGAATGTGATCCTCACCCCCCATATCGGCGGGTCCACGGAAGAAGCCCAGGAGAACATCGGGGAAGACGTCAGCAACAAGCTCTTCCAATACCTGGAGACGGGTACGACCCTCGGCAGCCATACCATCCCCCAGCTTAACCTTCCCCACCAGGAAGGCACCCACCGTATCCTGCATATCCATAAGAACGTGCCGGGGGTGCTTTCGGAGATCAACAGTACGCTGTCCAGCCATAACATCAATATCCTGGGGCAATACCTAAAGACCAATGACGAGATCGGATATGTGGTGCTGGACATCGACAAACGCCTGAGCAATCAGGCGCTGGAGCTGCTGAAGAAGGTCAGGCAGACGTTGAAAACAAGATTGTTGTACTAAGTCTTAGCCGGACGATCCATGGCCTTCAACGCCACCCGTGCCCGGCTGCGAAATGCCGGCGTAGCCCGCTCCCACTGTTCTTCGATGATCAGCTTCAGCTCTCCCCGGATCTCCGGGTAGCTGGCGGCCAGACCCGACAATATCGTCAGCGAAAAAGCCTTGACCGCGATGGGCGTTTCAACCGACTGGATAAAGTCGAAGCAGGTACTCATCACCCGCCCGTGGTATCTTTTGGGGATGTCCACATCCTGCAGCAGTCGGACGGTATTGCGGATCACCGCGACGGGCACGTCCTTCCGCGCCAGCTTGTCCAGCAGAGGCTTATAGTAAGGTTGGATCAGCTCCGGATGCGCTCGCACGCAATAGCTCAGCGGCCACGCCGCCCGTTGGGTGATTCGGTATTCACCTTTAAAGAACAGCTGGATCAGCACGGCAAAGCGCGTCTTGTCATTGCCGATATACCGGACGATGCGGTCGGTTTGCTTTTTGGAATGTTCTGCCCGAAGAAGTTGAAGTATGTCCATGGACTCACACTAAAGTTGCCTAAATTTAGGCCATAATTTTTTTCCACATGAGCTATTCCCCTTCAGACAAACGCTATGATTCCATGGAATACCGCCGATGCGGCCACAGCGGACTGGTGCTGCCAGCCGTTTCGCTAGGATTGTGGCATAACTTCGGGCATGTGGACGTCCTGGAGAATTGCCGGAAGATCCTCCATCTCGCCTTCGATTCGGGCATCACCCATTTCGACCTGGCCAACAACTATGGGCCGCCGGCAGGCTCCGCCGAAGAGAACTTTGGCCGCATCCTGAAACAGGACTTCCATAGCTACCGCGACCAGTTGATCATCTCCTCCAAGGCCGGCTATTACATGTGGCCCGGACCCTATGGCGAGTGGGGCTCAAAGAAATACCTGGTAGCCAGCCTGGACCAGAGTCTCAAACGGATGGGACTGGACTACGTCGATATCTTCTACCACCACCGGCCCGATCCCAATACGCCGCTGGAAGAGACCATGGCCGCCCTCGACCTCATCGTCCGCCAGGGCAAGGCCCTCTATGTCGGCATCTCCAATTACAAGGCCGAAGAAGCGGCTCAGGCGCTGAAAATATTGAAAGACCTGGGTACTCCTTGCCTGATCCACCAACCCAAATATTCCATGTTCGAGCGCTGGGTGGAAGGCGGATTGCTGGACCTGCTGGAAAAAGAGGGGGTAGGCTGTATTCCCTTCTCGCCCCTGGCCCAAGGGCTGCTGACCAACAAATACCTCAAGGGCATCCCCGAGGATTCCCGGGCCGCCAAGGCCACGGGCTTCCTCCAGGAATCGGAGATCACACCGGAAAAAGTGCAGAAAGTGCAAAAGCTCAATGAGCTGGCGATCAAACGAGACCAGACCCTGGCGCAGATGGCCCTGGCCTGGATCCTCAGAGATAAACGGGTGACTTCGGTGCTCATCGGCGTCAGCCGGCCCGAACAGGTCACCGACTCCCTGCAATGCTTCCGGAATACGTGGTTTTCAGCGGAAGAGCTCGCGGCCATCGATACCATCTTGAAATAATCCGCTAAGACATAATCGATAAGAGCTCGGGAATCCACATTCCCATTGGGGGAAAAAGTTAATTAATTACTATATGTAAGTATTTATTTAACAGTCAATTGTTTCCTGGCACTTCACTTGATCTTTTTAGATCAAATAAGTTACCCATGAAACAATTTGTTCTCTATCTCCTAACCCTCGCTTGCTGCACAGCCGCAGTAGCCAACCCTGGCCCACTGCCTGCGCCCACTGCAGCAGCCGCCACGGCAAGCAAGGCCCTGGCCAATGCCGGCGCCGTCCGCTTTCAGTTCAACAACATTGCCACCGGCATCGAGCACAAGGATTCTGTCCTGATCATCTTCGATCGCTACGATCGCACCGGCGCCGGCGTCGTCTACCAGGTTTATGCCGCCGACAGCGCCCAGGGCATCAACATTGCCGAAGTCCCCGCCGGTAAGTATTTTGTCACCATTCAGTGCCTGGGTCTGCACCGCGACCG
>JAMFRX010000349.1 GCA_026224995.1 Puia dinghuensis | reverse complement strand
GGTGGCTGCGAGTACGATGGTGAGTACGATGTCCTGGCGTACAGTACGGACGCCCAGCTGTACAGCTATCCCTACCTGCTGCATGTCTTTGCCTCCGGCAATGATGGCGGCAATACCTGCACTCCTTATCCGAACATGTTCGCCACGGTAAAATCGGGTTTTCAGAGCGCAAAGAACGCGCTTTCGGTAGGCAACGTGGACAACACCAATGGGGCAGCCACCAATACCTACCTCATCAATAGCGCCTCCAGCGCCGGCCCAACGCTCGACGGCCGGATAAAGCCGGAGATCGTCGCCGGCGGAACGGGGGTCTGGTCGACTGCGCCTTATAACTCCTACATCAAAGAATTTGGCACCAGCATGTCCTGTCCCGCGGTTGCGGGCACACTGGGCTTGCTGGTTCAGCGCTACCGGCAGCTCAACGGTGGCAGCGATCCGCCCGCCATCCTGCTGAAAGCGCTGGCCTGTAACACGGCCAATGACCTGGGCAATCCGGGCCCGGACTTCATCTACGGCTTTGGCTCCCTCAACGGCCGGGCTGCCGAAGCGTCCATGGAAGCCAGCCAGTATGGGTTCTCATCCGTGAGCAACGGTCAGACCCAAAACTTCAGCCTGCCGGTCCCGGCGGGGCTGGCACAGGCGCGCATCATGATCTATTGGAACGATTATCCCGCGCCGCCCTTTTCCGCCACTGCCCTCGTCAATAATCTGGACCTCACGGTAAAGGACCCCAGCTCGACAGTACACCATCCTTTAGTCCTGAACTCCAGCCCCGCCCATGTCAACGACAATGCCGTGGAAGGCATCGACAATGTCAATAATATCGAGCAGGTAGTCCTCAACAATCCTGCCGGCGGAACCTATCACCTGGGCATCAAAGGCACCAGCGTTCCGGAAGGGCCGCAGACCTACGTGATCGTCTACCAGTTCATCCAACCTTCCATAGTGGTGGAATATCCTTACGGAAACGACACCTGGGTGTGTGGCTATTCCGAGATCATCCGCTGGAATGCCTATGACAACAGCACGAATACCTTCACGCTCGAATTTTCGGCTGACAATGGCTCTACCTGGTCCACCATCGACAACGCCGTACCCGCGGTCAGCCGATTGTATAGCTGGACCACCCCTAACACGATCACCAGCCAGGCCCTGATCCGCGTGACCCGTAACGGGACGGCATCCTCGGGTGTCAGCAAATATCCCTTTGTCGTGATGGTCCAACCGACCATCATCGCCGCCTCAAGCCCCTGCCAGGGCTATGCCCAGCTTGTCTGGAATACCCTCCCCTCTACAACCAGCTACGATATCATGCAGCTCGTAGGCGACACGATGGTAAAAGTCGGCAGCACCACCGACACGACCTACCTGCTCGGCCATCTCAACCGCGATAGCACGTATTGGTTGGCTGTGACGGCCGTAAACGGCACGACGCGAGGCAGAAGATCGGTAGCTGTCACCCTCACTCCCACCGGGGGCGCCTGCACCCTCAGCTCCCTGGACAACGACTATACCCTGGATTCCATCGTTGGCCTGATACCCGCCGGGCGATTAAATACCTCTACCCAGCTCACCGCCTCCACCCCCATACAGGTAGAGATCAAAAACCTGGGCACCGTCCCGACCGGCTCGCCTTTCATGTTATCCTATAGCATCAACGGCGGCAGCCCCGTCACCGAGACCACCAGCACCCTCGTGCCGCCCAATGGTGGCGCGGCTAATTATACTTTCGCCACTCCCGCCGACTTCTCGGCACAGGGAACATATACCCTGCAGATCTGGGTATCCTATCCCACTGACCCACAGCTGGGCAACGATACGATCACCACGGTGGTCAAACAGCTGAGCAACGATCCAATTACCCTCAGCCCTTCCTATACCGAAGGATTCGAATCGGCCACATCCGCCGCCTATACTTCCTCTACCATGGGCTTTACAGGATTGGACCGCGCCGATTTCTACCCCAGCAATACCAATGGCAGGGCAAGGACCTTCGTCAATACCGGCATGTGCCGCACCGGCGACCGCTGCGCGATCCTGGACCAGGCCCACTATGCTGGAGTGACTACCGGGGACAGCCTGCTCACTACCTTCAACCTCTCCAATTACGGCCCCACCGACCAGATCTGGCTGGACTTCTGGTATCGCAACCAGGGCAACGACTCTACCCGCGGCGCCAACAAGGTCTGGATCAGGGGCAACGACCAGGCTTCCTGGATCCAGGTCTATATCCTGGATACCGCCCAGGCCAATATCGGCATCTATCAGCCTTCGGCGCACATCGACGTCACCGGGTCGCTCAAAGATGCGGTGCCAGCTCAAACAGTCAGCAGCAGTTTCCAGATCAAATTCGGCGAGGAAGGCTATACCTCCGCCAATGACGTCATCACCGACGGAAGCGTGGACGACGGCTATATCTTCGACGACATCACGCTGAACCGGTCGACCAACGACATCGGCCTCGTAACCCTCGTCTCACCGGCCTCCGGCAATAACTGCAGCCTTTCCAGCGCTACCCCCATAAGCGTGCTGGTGAAGAACTACAGCTCCTCGACCGCCACTAATATACCTATCACCTATGTGATCAATGGCAATACCGTCAGCGAAACCATTCCTACGCTCAATGGCAACGACTCCCTGATCTATACCTTCTCTACCCCGGCCGATATGTCCGCCTACCAGACCTATACGGTGAGCGCCTGGGTCCATTATACCGGTGATACCTATTCGTACAACGACACGATAGCAACGACCCTGCGCACCTCGCCGCTGATCTCCACCTTCCCCTATCTTGAAGGCTTTGAAAGCAGCGACGGCAACTGGTTCACAGGCGGCATCAACAGCAGCTGGCAATGGGGTGCGCCGCAGAAAACGATCATCGACAAGGCTGCCAACGGCGCCAATTGCTGGGTGACCAGCCTCACCGGCGACTACAACAACAACGAGCAGTCGTACCTCTATTCGCCCTGCTTCAACCTGAGCAGCCTGGCCAGCCCCGTCCTTTCCTTCAGCCATATCTTCCAGACCGAAGATGACTGCGATTGCGATTACCACTGGGCCGAATACAGCACCGACGATACGACCTGGATAAAGCTGGGCAGCGTCGGCAACGGCACCAGCTGGTATGACAACGCCACGCGACAGGCCTGGCAGCTTTCCTATGCTAAATGGCATGTGTCGAGCTACGACATCCCGGTAAACCCGCCCAAGATCCGTTTCCGTATCGTGATGAACAGCGACCCGGCCACGACCTACGAAGGTGTAGGCATCGACGACATCCATGTCTTCGACAAGGCTTCCGTCTATCACGGGGCCGACGACAGCCTGGCCCAGCCCGTTAGCGGCAGCAATTGGATCAACTTCGACCTCGGCGGGCAACGCATAGCAGCCATCAATCCCAATGGCCAGGACCTTGGCCTCACCAATGTGAAAGTATTTTTCAACAATACGGGCGCCGTCCGCTACGACAAGACCCAATACTATCTCGACAGGAATATCGTCATCCAGCCTGCCAACCAGCCCACCGGTAATGTGAGCGTCCGGTACTACTTCCTGGATAGCGAGGCGGACAGCCTCATCGACGCCACGGGCTGCGCCACCTGCACGACTATCGCCGATGCCTACCAGTCCGGAGTTACACAATATAGCAGCCCGGCTGCCGGAGAAGAAGACTCTACCCTCGTCAACGACAGCATCGGGAAATTCCAATGGCATGCCCCACACACGGACGTGAGCATCATACCCAACGATAACGGCTATTATGCGGAATACCAGGTAGGCGGGTTCTCCGAGTTCTGGATCAACGCCATCAGCCCTACGGATAGCAGCTATATCCCTACTATGGGCCTGACCTTCACGGCAGTGAATTCCAGCGGCAACGGCCTGCTGCAATGGACCACCACCGAGACATACGGGATGAGCAGGTATATCATTGAAAAAAGCCTGGACAGCATCCATTTTTCCGCCCTCGATTCCATATCCGCCCTGAATGGCAGCGGCATCAACAGCTACCAATATACCGATACCCATCTGGACACGGGGATGAACTATTACCGGCTTCGCGAAGTACCGGTGAACGGAAGCTATGCTTATTCGCCCATCCGCAGCGTCAAGGGATCGGGTAGCGGCGGCATCGGCATCTGGCCCAATCCCGTGCATCACAGCATCATCTATATCAGCAGCCCCGTTAACACCAGGCGCCTCAGGCTGATCGACGTCTCCGGCAAGACCATCCTGCAGGAAGAGGTCAGGGGCTTCCTGAATATGCTGCCGGTCGCCAATATCGCGCCAGGCATTTACTTCCTCTCGGTGGATACGGACACAGGCAATACAGTACAAAAAATCCTAATAAAATAAAAAAAAGAGGCCGCAGCGCCTCTTTTTTTGTTTATATCTCCTATCTTTGTCCATAACAATTGTAGACATTAGCATGACAACAGCATTCTCCTGCATCCGGTATTTCTCCTCCGCCAGCAACAGCAAGTGTTGTTGTTGCTGCTGTTGATCCCTCGTCTATTCCCCGCCTGAACAGGCCATTTCACCACCACCACCGGCTCATGGACAATAGCATAGATACACAACATTCGGCTTCTTCATTACTCCACTTGATCAGTGGATTATCCATCGGCGATGCCCTGGCGGCACTAAGCGGTCTTTTCCCGGGCAAAGTTACTTTCTCCACCAGCTTCGGCATCGAAGACCAGGTGATCGCTCACCATATACTTGCCGCCGGCCTGCCCGTATCCATTTTTACGCTGGACACGGGCCGCCTCTTTGCCGAGACCTATTCCGTCTGGAGCGCTACCAACGAGAAATACGGGACCAGTGTACAGGCTTATTACCCCAGCCGGGACCTGCTGGAGAGCTTCCTAAGCGAAAAAGGCCCCAATGCCTTCTACCAGTCGGTAGCCAACCGCAAAGGATGTTGCTACATCCGGAAAGTTGAGCCCCTGAAACGGGCCCTTCAAGGCCAGGTGATATGGGTAACGGGGCTGCGGGCGGAACAATCCCCGGAACGCAAGGATCACCAGCTTGTGGAATGGGACGAGGGCAATCAAATTTTTAAATACAACCCCCTGCTGCACTGGGATGCCCAGGCCGTCAGGGAGTCTATCGACCTATACGATATCCCCTACAATCCTCTGCACGATAAAGGCTTCGTGAGCATTGGATGCGCGCCGTGCACCCGGGCTATAAGGCCGGGAGAGGACTTCCGGGCCGGAAGATGGTGGTGGGAAGACAACAGTAAAAAAGAATGTGGCTTACATGCAGCCTCTTAAATGTGCGATATGAGCAAAGAACCTGGATACCAGTTAGATTATCTCGACCAGTTGGAGTCGGAAGCCATCCACATCCTGCGGGAAGTGGCGGGGCAGTTCGAGCGTCCGGCCCTGCTGTTCAGCGGCGGCAAGGATTCGATCACCCTGGTTCACCTGGCCCTCAAGGCCTTCCGGCCGGGCAAGTTTCCTTTTCCGCTGGTGCACATAGACACCGGGCATAACTTTCCCGAAGCCCTGTCATTTCGCGACCAGCTAACCGCCCAGATCGGCGAGACCCTGATCGTGCGCAGCGTGGCAGATACCATCCGCAGCCGGCAGCTCACGGAGCCCGGCGGTAAGTTTGCCAGCCGTAACGCCCTGCAGACCTTCACCCTCCTGGACACCATCGAAGAGTTCGGATTCGACGCCTGCATCGGCGGTGCCAGGCGTGACGAGGAAAAAGCCCGGGCCAAGGAGAGGATCTTCTCCATCCGTGACGAGTTTGGCGGCTGGGATCCCAAGCGCCAACGCCCCGAGATCTGGAATACCTATAACGGGCGCATCCGGAAAGGCGAGAATGTCCGGGTTTTCCCTATCAGCAACTGGACGGAGCTGGACATCTGGAACTATATCCGCCGGGAGAACATCGCCCTGCCTTCGATCTATTTCGCCCACGAACGGGAGGTCATCGACTTCGAAGGGCAATGGGTCGCCGTCTCGCCTTTCATCCGGCTGGATGCTTCCGATAATGTAGAGCGCCGGCGGGTGCGTTATCGCACCGTAGGCGATATGACCTGTACCGCCGCCGTGGAATCTGCTGCCTCGGGAATCGACGACATCATACGCGAGATAACGGCTACGCGCACCAGCGAACGCGGTGAGACGCGCATCGACGACAGGGTATCGGAAGCCGCTATGGAGGACCGGAAGAAAAATGGATACTTCTAAAGACAACACTATGGACCTACTCAGATTTATAACCGCAGGCAGCGTCGACGACGGAAAGAGCACCCTCATCGGCCGGCTGCTGTATGACAGCAAGAGCATCCTGGCCGACCAGCTGGCCGCCCTGGAACAGCAGAGCAAGAACAAGCTGGCCGGGGAGATCGACCTGGCGCTCCTCACCGATGGCCTCCGCGCCGAACGCGAGCAGGGCATCACCATCGACGTCGCGTATAAATATTTCTCTACGCCAAAGCGGAAGTTCATCATCGCCGACGCGCCCGGGCATATCCAGTATACCCGTAACATGATCACGGGCGCCAGCAACGCCAACCTGATCATCATACTGGTTGACGCCCGCAACGGAGTGGTGGAACAGACGCGGAGACACTCCATAATCGCCTCCCTGCTCAACATTCCCCACGTGATCGTCGCCATCAACAAGATGGATCTGGTAGACTACTCCCAGGATCGCTATAACAATATCGTGATCGACTATGCGGAAACGGCCCGGGCCCTGCAGCTCAGGGACGTGACCTACCTGCCCATCAGCGCGCTAAAAGGGGATAACATCGTCGAGCGTTCCTCCAGTCTGCCCTGGTACGATGGCCCGGCCCTGCTGGAGCTGCTGGAGAGCACACCGCTGGATATCGACACCGACCTGAGCCGCGGCCGGCTAAGCGTACAATATGTCATCCGCCCGCAAACGGAGGCCCACCACGACTACAGGGGCTATGCCGGTAAGATCAGCAGCGGCATCTACCGCAAGGGAGATACCATCACCGTCCTTCCGGCGGGGCTGACTACCCGTATAAAGAGCATCGAGGCCGGTGGCCGCGCCGTAGAAGAGGCATTTGCCCCGCAAAGCGTCATCCTGCAGCTGGAAGACGATATCGATATCAGCCGGGGCGACCTGCTCGTCAATGGCGGGAATCCACCGCGGGTGGAACAGGAATTCGAGGCGCTGCTGTGCTGGATGGACAGCAAGGCCTTGCTGCCGGGTAACAAATACCTGCTGCAGCTTGGCAGCCGCACCGTACGGAGCTCCATCCGGAACATCGAATACCGCCTGGACGTCAATACCCTGGAAAAACAGCCGGCGCCCGGACAGGCCGGCCTCAACGATATCGTGAAGGCGACGATCAGGACGGCTTCCCCCCTCCCCTTCGACGCTTATAATGACCTGCCCGCGGGTGGCGGAGCCATCCTGATCGACGAAACAAGTTTTGTAACCGTTGGCGCCCTTATGCTGCAATAACATGGAAAAACAGGCTACTCCTATCGGCAAAGTGATCCTGGCCGGGGCCGGCCCCGGGGACCCCGAGCTGCTCACCGTGAAGACGCTGCGCTACCTGCAACGGGCAGACGTCGTGGTCGTGGACAGGCTGGTGAGCCCGGATATCCTGCGCTATTATACCCGCGCCGATGCTCTGGTCGTCCCGGTCGGCAAGCAATACCACAGCCAGGCGTCTACGCCGCAGGCCGAGATCAACGAGCTGTTGGTCTCCTATGCCCTGGAAGGAAAGCTGGTCGTCCGCCTCAAAGGCGGAGACGTCTCCATCTTTTCCAATGTGCTGGATGAGCTCAAGGCCCTTGTCCGCCATCATATTCCCTATGAGCTGGTGCCAGGCGTTACCGCGGCCCTCGGCGCAGCCGCCTATGCCGGCATACCCCTGACGGCGAGAGGCTATTCCACTTCCGTTCGCTTCCTCACCAGCTACCAGTCCGAAGAGATGGACGATGCCTATTGGCAGGAGCTGGCCCTGACAGCCGACACGCTGGTATTCTATATGTCATCGGCGCCGCTGGATACGCTGATCCAAAACTTACTGCACCAGGGCATCACCGAAGATAAATGGGTGGCCGTGATCGAACAGGCCACCACTCCCCTGCAGCGGGTTACAGCCTGGCCTGTGCATGATTATCCTGCAGCCGCTGGCGGAAGCCAGTATGCCTCGCCTGCCCTGATCATCCTGGGCCGGGTGGCGGCCTTGCATTCCTGTTTCGGTTGGTTCACCGACAGCGATAGCCCTGAATTATATTTTCCCCCTATAGAACTTCCAAAAAAGACAGTCCCATGCTGACAACACCGAAAATGAAGCTGATACAGGAGCTTATCGCCGGCGCCTCAAGGGAAGAGCTCATCTGGCTGAGCGGCTATCTTGCCGGGGTCGTAGCACAAGGCACCGCCTTCTCCCCGCCGGCCGCCGCTGTAGCAGCCATAGTCAGCGCGACAACAGCCACCCCGGTCCTGGCAGCCGCTTCCGAGCAGGCCGCAAGCACGCTCAGGATCACCATCGCCTATGGCACCGAAACGGGCAACTCCAAAAAGCTGGCCGCAGACTTCGCGGCAAGAGCAAAAAAGAAAGGCATCCAGGCCAAATTGGTTGGCCTCGAACAATACCGGCTGAATGACCTGTCGAAGGAAGAGTACTTCCTAACGGTCATCAGCACCCAGGGAGACGGCGAGCCACCTGCCGCCGCAAAAAAATTCTTCGACCATATCCACCATGGAGAGCTGAAGCTCGACCGCATGAAATACGGCGTGCTGGCCCTTGGCGATACGGCCTATCCCCTCTTCTGCAAAGCGGGAGAAGATGTGGACCAGCAGCTGCAGAAAATGGGCGGCCAGCGCATCGTATCCCTGCAGAAATGCGATACCGACTATGAGGCAGAAGCCGGCATCTGGTTCGACCGTGTCCTTCAGCAATTGAGCAGTCCGACCGCCGGAGCAGCAGCGCCCGCCGCAACCATTCCAACAGGACCGGCCGTCGCAGCCCGGCCTTCCGGAAAGAGGACCTATACCGGCACTATCCTCAGCAATATCAACCTCAACGACCGCGGCTCGGGCAAACAGACCCACCACCTGGAAATAGCCGCCGAAGGCGTGGACTACCAGCCAGGCGATAGCATCGGCATCGTCCCGGAAAATCCCCTCGCCGTCGTAGAGGCTATCATCGCCGTCACCGGCGCCGACGCTGCCCGGCTGCATCCGCACCGGTCGGAAGAACACCCGCTGTCACACCTGCTGCGCAAAAAGCTGAATATCGTCTACCTCCCGGAACGGGTGGTAAAAAAATACGCGGGCATCGTCAAACAAGAGATCCCCGAGACGAAGATCGGACTCTTAGACCTGCTGAAGATCTACCCGGTAAAAGACACCGCGCAGTTCCATGCCGTCGTCGCCGTTCTCGAGCCCATCGCCCCGCGGCTCTATTCCATCTCCTCCTCGCCGGAAGCCCATCCCGGCGAGATCCACCTGACTGTGGCCAGGGATGCCTTCGAGATCAACGCGGAGATCAAATACGGGCTCTGTTCCGACGGCCTCAGTCAGCGCCCGCCGGGCGAGACCATCGAATTCTATGTCCATCATAATTCGCAGTTCCGTTTGCCGGTCCCGGATGCCGATATCATCATGATCGGCCCCGGCACGGGCATCGCACCCTTTCGTTCCTTCCTGGCGCAACGGGACAGCCAGGGCGCGCAAGGAAAGAATTGGCTCTTCTTCGGAGACAGACGCTTCACCACGGACTTCCTGTACCAGACAGAGCTGCAGGACTGGGCGAAGACAGGCGTGCTCACGCGCATCAACACCGCCTTCTCCCGCGACCAGCAGGAGAAAGTCTACGTACAGCACAAGATGCAAAAACAATCCGCCGACCTCTTCCGCTGGCTGGAGTCCGGCGCCCACGTGTATGTCTGCGGCGCGAAAGAGCCGATGAGCGTGGATGTGGAGAACACCCTCCTTTCCATCATCCAGCGGGAAGGAAATAAAAATGCAGCCCAGGCAGAGAGCTACCTGGAAGAGCTGAAGGAAACCGGTCGTTATACAAAAGACGTTTACTGAATAGCATAATAGTATGAGCGAAAATAAAAATTTATCAGTAGTAGAAAGGATCAAGCAAAAGAGCGACGGTCTCCGGGGTACCCTGGCAGAAGGGCTGGTCGACGAGCTCACAGGCGCTGTAAGCGAAGACGACCAGAGCCTCGTGAAATTCCACGGTATGTACCAGCAGGACGATCGCGACCGGAGAGAGGAAAGAGCGGAAAAAAAGCTGGAACGGCTCTATTCCTTCATGATCCGCCTGCGCGTTCCCGGGGGTTTCTTCACGCCCGAACAATGGATCGCTACACACCACATCGCCGGAGAGCATTCCACCGGGACGATCAAGATCACCACGCGGCAGACCATCCAGCTTCACGGGCTGCTGAAAAGCCATATCAAGCCCACCCTGGCATCCTTTAGCGCCGTACATCTCGACTCGATCGCCGCCTGCGGCGACGTGAACCGCAACGTCACCTGCGCCGCCCATCCCCACCAGTCACCCATCCACGAACAGATCCACGCCTATGCGGCCCGCATCAGCGAGCTGCTGCTGCCGAAGACAAAGGCCTATTACGAGATCTGGCTCGACCAGGAAAAGCTCACCGACAAAAAGGAAGAAGACGATGCCCTCTACCAGGATCGCTATCTGCCGCGTAAGTTCAAGGTCGGCATCGCCATCCCACCCAATAATGACGTGGACGTGCTGACCAACGACCTCGGCCTCATCGCCATCATCGAGAACGACGAGCTCAAGGGATTCAATATCGCTATCGGCGGCGGACTCGGCACCACGCATGGCAACCCCGAAACCTATCCAAGACTGGCCTCGGTCATCGGCTTTTCACCCGCCGACGACGGGCTGCTGAAAGTCATCTACGAGATCGTCACCATCCAGCGGGATTACGGCAACCGCAGCGACCGCAAGCTGGCCCGGCTCAAATATACCCTGGATAAATATGGCATCGACTGGTATCGCCAGGAGCTCGCGAAGCGCACCGGCTTCGAATTGCAGGATGCCCGTCCCTATTCCTTTACCGACCGGAAAGACTATTATGGGTGGCAACAGAACCATCAGGGACTATGGTACTATACCCCCTTCGTGGAAAGCGGCAGGATCTACGACGACGAAAAGCTGCCCCTGAAGACGGCCCTGCTGGAGATCGCCCAAACCGGGAAAGCAAATTTCCGCTTCACCGGCAACCAGAACCTCATCCTGGCCGATATCCGGAAAAAGGACAAGGCGCTGGTCAACGGCATCCTGGAGAAATATGGTGTCCTCCAGCATACGGAAGCCGCCTCCGCCATCCGCAGAAATTCTATCGCCTGCGTCGCCCTGCCTACCTGCCCGCTGGCCCTGGCCGAGGCGCAGCGCTATCTGCCCTCCCTTATCGGCCATATAGAAAAACTGCTGACGGGACATGCGCTGCAGGAAGAAGCCATCATCATCCGGATGACCGGCTGCCCCAATGGCTGCGGCCGGCCCTTTGCAGCTGAGATCGGCTTCGTCGGGACCTCAGCGGGACGCTATAACCTGTATCTCGGCGGCGACCATGAAGGCACACGCCTCAACCGCCTGTACAAGGAGAACCTGGACGAGGCCGCGATCCTCAAAGAGCTCGACCTGCTCTTCTGGCTGTATAAGAAGGAACGGATCACCGGCGAAAGCTTCGGGGATTTCGCGCTGCGGCAACGCTGGTTCAAAGCCTGATAAACACGATCGTCCGCCTCACCGGCGACGGTCTTTTCTTTTGCGCATATATTCTATCAATTTAGTAGACTAAAAAATAAAAAAAACCAAAAAAGCCGTTTATGAGATTTACCACCATTGCTCTCCTGCTGGCCGCATTCTTTATTACAACGACCGTTAAAGCCCAAACGACGGACGATATCCTGAAGCTAATGGTCAAAAAAGGGACGATCACCGAGAAAGAAGCCGACTCCCTTCGCAAGGAATATGCGACCAAACAACACCGGGAAGAGGCCATTGCCGACTCCTTTCCACTTCGGCTCGGTCGGTCCCTGAGCCTCAGCGGCTATTCCCAGGTCGTGTACACCAATTACGAACATCCCAGCCCCGGAAAATATTATGATGGTTTCAGCATAAAGCGCGCGCGATTGGACTTGCAGGGCCATTTCTCTTCTCAGTGGGACTATCGCCTGCTATTCGATTTCGTTGGCCAGAGCGGCGCGAACGGCACAGCGCCCACCGGCGGACAGCTGATATCACCCTTTCTTGTCGAAGCCTTCATGATATATAAGCCCTTTACCTGGTTAAACATCAAGGCAGGCCAGATGATCGTCGCCTTTTCCGAGGAGAACATGACACAGGACAGGAATCTGGACATGATCGAACGCCCGCAAGTCGTGAACGCGCTTGTAGGTCGCAAAGGAGATGCGGCCAACGGCCTCGTCGACTCTATCGGCAATCAGAACGGGCGGGACATCGGCATCCAGGCGGTCGGCAGCCTCGTGAAGCTGCAGGACCGTTACCTGCTGGACTATTTCTTCCAGGTCCTGGATGGCGCAGGCATCAACACCCTCGATAACAATCAGTCGAAAGATCTGGATGGCCGCCTCATCTTTCACCCGCTGAAAGCGCTCAGTATCGGCGGATCCTATTACAATGGCTACGACCGCTTCACTTCCAATCTCAACAAAGATCAAAAAAGGGTCCGTTGGGGAACCGAGGTGGTGCTCAATGAAGACATCTGGTCGGTGAAAGGCGAATACATCAAAGGACAGGAGGGCAACCACGATCCCACCACGCACGATGGCTGGTTTGGACAGGCCGCCTGGTATGTCATCCCCAAGCACCTGGAAGGCATCTTTCGCTATGACTCGTACGACCCCAACACCGCCAAGACGCAGGTGAAGAGCACCTATTACGATTTCGGGCTCAACTATTTCTTCAATGTCTGGACCAAGCTGCAGCTCTATTATTCGCTGCGGAACCAGGAAGGGCCGACAATCAACAACAACATGCTGGAAGCGCAGCTCCAGTTGGCCTTCTAGCACTATTTGTCGACTGATTTAGTAGGTAATCAACCGGAAAAACGCTAATTTTATAGCATCACTGATGGAAAGCGATAACAATAAAACAGATATCCCGAGCGACAATCATCTCTTCCCGGTATTCGTGAAGCTGGAACGTCTTCGGCTGCTCCTGGTGGGCGGTGGTCATGTTGGCCTGGAAAAGCTGCAGGCCGTCCTGCAGAACTCCCCTGCGACTCCGGTGACGGTCGTGGCGCCGGAGATCAGCAATGCTATCAGAGAGCTGGCCTTGTCTCATCCCAATATCAGGATGTTGGAAAGGCCCTATCACCATACCGACCTGGAATATGCCGATATTGCTATCGTCGCCGTGAACGACCGGGCCGTCAGCGTGACCATCGCCAAAGAAGCCAGGGAAAAAGGGGTGCTCGTCAATGTAGCCGATACCCCAGGGCTTTGTGATTTCTACCTGAGCTCCATCGTCCGCAAAGGCCACCTTAAGATCGCTATCTCTACCAACGGCAAGTCGCCGACCATTGCTAAACGGCTCAAAGAAGAGATCGGCGCGATGATCCCTGAAGAGATGGGGTCGGTGCTGGACAATATGCAGACCATCCGCCAGGGGATGAACGGCGATTTCTCCGAAAAGGTTCGCCGGCTGAACGATCTCACGGAAGTGCTGGTCGCTAAAAAGGGCATTCCGGACGGCAACCCCTTGCCTATCGCCCCTGCCAACAACAGGTGGCAGCAGGTGGTCAAATGGTGCCTGTTCGCCTTTTTCTTCATGATCCTGGGACATGCTGTCCTTTCCCTCGTGCCTTTCCCGTCGGGGATCGCGGATTATTTCCGCGGGCTTCCCCGGCTCTTCGACGTCAAAGGCTTCCTGATCATGACGCTGGCAGGCTTTTTGGCGCAGATGGTGGACGGATCCATGGGGCTTGGCTATGGTACCATCTCTACTACCTTTCTGCTGGCCTATGGGGTCAGCCCGGCCATCGTCAGCAGCCGGGTGCATTCTGCACGCGTGTTTTCCAGCGGCGTCTCGGGCTACAGCCATCACCGTTTCGGCAACATCAACCGGAAGCTGTTCCGGGCCATCGTCATCCCAGGTATCATCGGCGCCATCTTAGGCGCAGTGATGGCCTTCATCGGGAAGGAATATGCGCAATGGGTGCGTATACCCCTGTCCGTATATACCATCTACCTTGGCTATTATATCGTGCGCAAGGCCTTCGCCAGACGCAATCCCAAGGATAAGGTAAAGGGAGCCGGCTGGCTGGCCTCGGCCGGCGGGTTCATGGACGCCTTTGCCGGCGGCGGCTGGGGAACGCTGGTGACGAGCACCCTGATCGCCAAGCGTCGGCATCCGCGCTATGTCATCGGCTCCGTTTGCCTCGCGGAATTCTTCGTCGTGCTGGCGAGCTCCATCACCTTTTTTATCCTGTTGAGAAGCATTCCCCTGCTGGATGTCGCCGGTTTGATCCTGGGTGGCATCGTCGCCGCGCCCATTTCCGCCCGGCTGGCAGGTAAGCTGCCCGCCAAAACGATGTTCGTCGCCGTAGGCGGCCTGGTGATGCTCACCAGCTGTACTACGTTGTGGAAATCCATCGCACAGGTGCTGCATCACCACTAGACCACCAGCAGGCTGCATCCCCTGATATCGCTGTTATCCACCCGTCCCGAGACCTCGAACCGGCCATCGGGATATACCCGGCCCGTATCCTCCGTCGCCAGGAACCCGCAGGACCAGCGGTTGGCCAGATCGATGATATTCAGAATGCCCTCTCCTTCCGTACGGACTTCCAGCGGATCGTCTTCCGATCTTACCAGCACCTTCATCCAGGGCGGACAGGAAAACAGGCCCCCACCCTGGGAATAAGCCTGCGACAGCAGCTCCGTCATCCCATATTCCGCATGTATCGTTTGTACTCCCAGCCGCTGGATGAGGAAGGCATGCAGCTCCGCGCGGGTGAGCTCCCGGCGCCGGCCTTTCATCCCGCCCGTCTCCATGACGACGGTATGCCGTAGGGAAAGGGAATAGCGCTCTGTAAGATCGAGCAAGGCAAACGTAACCCCGATAAGCAAAGTCTTCTGTCCCAGTGCCTCCAGGCGCTGCAGGACGCCGTATAAGGCTTCATGCTCATACAGGTAAAACCCGCTGTCGGGATGGCCGCTTTGCCGGATCAGCTCGTCGACCATGACTACCAGGGAGGAATTACCCCTCTCCAGATAGGAAGGAAGCAACCCAAGGACGCACCAGTCCGTTACTGGTCCATAGAAGCGCTCGAAGCCGGCAGTAAAGCTTGCTTTATACAGGCCGAGGTCTTTGACGGCATGCTGGCTGGTGACCATACCCGTCGTCCCGCTGCTGGCGAATACCGCTTCCGGCAGGAAGTCGCCAGTCTTTACCACCTGCGTCTTGAAAAAGCTGATGGGCAGGAAAGGAATGGCTTCCGGTGCATCTACGGCCGCAGGATCGACGCCTAGCGCATCGGTATATTGGCGATACAGGGGATTGTTGGCGTACTGGAAACGGAAAAGGTCCAGGGCCAAAGGAACAAGATCTTCTTTTGGGCGGGTGAAGAGTGCATCGGTCGCTTGTATGCCGGTATATTTGGTCAATCAGTTGCAAAAGTAGGTAGGAAAATGTTTGTTTTAGCTAAAAATAGGTAGGTTTGTAAACCATCAATTCAGCATCATGAAGCCTGGTTATTTCCTGATACCCGCATTTTTGATCCTCGTGGCCCTGGTCTATATCGGTTGCAGCAAGAGCAGCACCAGCAAGCATCCCAAGCTCACCCTGGAATCCATCAATACGACGGTGCAGCCCAACGATTCGATGGTAGCCATGTTCAAGTTCGACAACAGCGGCGGATCGCTCAGCAACGGCACTTTCGTCTCCATCCGGACCCGGCTGAACCAGGCTCCTCCCGCCGACTCCACTCCCGATACGTTGTATACGCAGATCCCTGACTTCAATGGCGCCAGCAAAGGCGAGTTCAGGTACGTGCTGGATTGGGTCGATAACCTCAGCGAAGGAGCCCATCAGAACGACACCGTCATCTTCAAATTTTTTGCATTCACACCCGACAGCGCTTACACCGACACCGTCACCTCGCCCAAGATTGTGATCGTAAATCCCTAACTTGCAGAATATTTTAATTCATAGGGAACGTGTTCAGGAAAATTGTCGATTATTTTGTCTTTAGCAGCCTCTATATTGCCATTTGTCCCGTAATAATGATCTGGCAGACAAGCCGGCTGCTCTTCGGGTCTTCTCCACCAGGCAGGCTCCTGGGATTTGTATTCTTCGCTACCGTCTGCAGCTATAATTTTCACTGGTATCTTACCCCCAGGACCGGGACCGCCGCTCCTTCCCGCCGGGTGTATTGGACGCATCACCATAAAGCTCTTCTTTTTGTCCTTTACCTCACGGGGGCCGTAGGCGCCGCAGTCTACTTCTTTTACCTGCTGCCCTGGTTTCCCGCCCTCTGTCTTGCCGCCTTGCTGACCTTTTTATACTCAGCGCCCAAGCTGCCGCAGCCCATGTTCCGGAAGCTTCAGCAGATAGCCGTCGGCAAAACGATCTTCCTCGCCTTTGTCTGGGTCTATGTGACGACAGTGCTGCCCCTCATCGTGGCGGAGGCGCATTGGAGCGTCTCCTTTGTCCTTTTCACGGCCAGCCGTTTCTTCTTCACCTATGCCATCTGCATCCTCTTCGATTTCCGCGACCGGGAAGATGATAAGACCCAGGGCATCCGAAGCCTGATAACCGTGCTGGGAGAAAAAAGCATCGACCGGCTTTTCTGGACAGCCATCGTGCTGTTCTTCCTGAGCACCTTCGCCCTGTCCTTTTACCACTTCCCTGCCTTCTATATCCTGCTGCTGCTCATCCCCGGGCTCATCCTCGCCGGGCTATTCCGCGAGGCAAAAAAGAATTTCTCCGACTACCTGTATTATATCGTTCTGGACGGGCTCATGATGTTTTCCACGCTGCTGATGCTGATTTTCAGGATTTAAGTACATTTGCTGCTCATTAAGATCACTTATCAATGGCAAAAATGGTGAAAAGCGCGGCGACTCTTCCTTCTATTCTGACTACCAAATCCTGGGATTTTCTAAAAAAATACATCGACAACCCTTCTCCCGTTGGTTTCGAGAGCAGCGGCCAGAAGCTCTGGCTCGACTACCTCAAGCCGCATGTGGACAGCTATTTTACCGACCCCTACGGAACAGCGGTCGGCGTTGTCAACCCCGATGCGCCCTTTAAGGTCGTGATCGAGGCGCATGCCGACGAGATCAGCTGGTTCGTGAATTATATAACGGCCGAAGGCCTGCTCTACCTCAAACGCAATGGCGGCGTCGACCAGCAGATCGCCCCCGCCCAACGGGTCTTCATCCACGGTAAAAAAGGCCTTGTCCCGGCGGTCTTCGGCTGGCCGGCCATCCACACCCGCCTGGGTGACCCGGATACGAAAGAGCCCCAGCCGAAAGTAAACAACCTCTTTCTGGATTGCGGGGCCCGCAACAAGAAAGAGCTGGAAGACCTTGGCGTGCATATCGGCGCCGTGGTCACCTACCAGGATGGCTATGCCGAAATGGCCAACGGCTACCTCGTCGGCCGGGCCTTCGACAACCGCATCGGCGGCTTCATGATCGCCGAGGTAGCGCGGCTGCTGAAGGAGAACAAAAAGAAGCTCCCTTATGGATTGTATGTGGTCAATGCCGTACAGGAGGAAGTGGGTCTCCGCGGAGCCGAAATGATCGCCCGCCGCCTCCGTCCCAATATTGCGATCATCACCGACGTCACCCACGACACGACCACCCCGATGATCAACAAGCTCATCGAAGGAGATATCGCCTGCGGCAAGGGCCCTTCGCTGGCCTTCGGCCCGGCCGTTCACAACAAGCTGCTGGCCATCGTACAGGAAACGGCGGAAAAGAACAAGCTGCCCGTGCAGCTCCGCGCCGTGTCCCGGAGCACCGGCACCGATACGGACTCCTTCGCCTATGCCAATGACGGTTGCCCCTCGGTGCTCATCTCCATCCCCTTGCGCTATATGCATACGACGGTGGAAATGCTCCACAAGAACGATGTGGAACAGACCATCCGGCTCATGTATGAAACTTTACTTACCTTAAGTCCCAAAACCAATCTGAGTTACCTGTAAAAGACTATCATTATGCTTCGAAACGACTGGACACTCCCCGAAATAAAAGAGATTTACGATACGCCTTTGCTGGACCTGATCTACCGTGCGGCTACTGTTCACCGTGAATACAACGCTACCGGGGAAGTACAGGTTTGCACTCTGCTCTCCATCAAGACCGGTGGCTGCCCGGAAGACTGCGCCTACTGTCCTCAGGCGGCGCGTTATAGCACAGGCGTCGACGTTCAGGCGCTCATGAAGAAAGAACAGGTGCTGGAATATGCCGCGAAGGCGAAGGCCGCCGGCTCGACCCGTTTCTGCATGGGCGCTGCCTGGCGGGAAGTAAGGGATAACAAGGACTTCGATCGCGTGCTGGACATGGTAAAAGGTGTGAACCAAATGGGCATGGAAGTCTGCTGCACCCTGGGAATGCTGAATGAAGACCAGGCCAAACGACTGGCCGATGCCGGCCTCTATGCCTACAACCACAATCTGGATACGTCTTCGGAATACTATAGCGAGATCATTTCCACCCGAACCTATGACGACAGGCTTACGACCCTGGACAACGTCCGCAAAGCCGGCGTAACCGTCTGCTGCGGCGGCATCATCGGACTGGGTGAAACCCATGAGGATCGCATCAAGATGCTCCATACGCTTTCCAGCCTGCCTCAGCATCCGGAAAGCGTCCCCATCAATGCCCTGGTCCGCGTCAAAGGAACTCCGCTCGAGAACAACCCAAAGGTGGACACCTGGGATATGATCCGGATGATCGGCACCGCCCGCATCCTCATGCCGGGCACTATGGTGAGGCTAAGCGCCGGAAGAGCCGAAATGAGCCAGTCCGACCAGGCTTTATGCTTTATGGCCGGCGCCAACTCCATTTTTGCGGGGGAGAAATTGCTCACCACGCCCAACCCCTCTTTCGAGGAAGATAATCTTATGTTCGAGCTGCTGGGCTTGAAACCGCGGGTAGCGTTCAAAGACGAGAAGGAGCTGGTCTAACTACGCGACACCGGTGTATAAGCCGGCCGCAAATGCCCCACCTCTTCGCAGATATAGGTCTTGCCGGCGAGCACTTCGTCGATAGCCTGCACCATCTCCGTGCTGGGGGAATTCTTGGTAACATAGCCATTGGCCCCGTTGCGCAACATTTCGTTGACATAGGACCGTTCCGCCTGCACAGAAACGCCGATGATCTTAATATCGGGATCGAACCCGCGGATAGTGCGGGTGGCCTCTATCCCATTTACGGGGTTCATATGGATATCCATCAACATGACGTCAGGCTGCAGCTGTTTTGCCGCTTCGATTGCCTCCTGGCAGTTTGCGCATTGCGCTATGACATTGAGTCCAGGAACCTGATTGAGCACCCAGCTCCAGGCTTCGCGTACATGAAAATGATCGTCGACGATGATTAACTTGATCATGGAAGGTTTTTACTGCCTTTTCCAAAATTAGGGTTTCAGGAATAGAAAAAAAGCAATTCGATCAAATCCACAAACGATTACCCAGTTTCCTTGAGTTGGAAGCTGAGACTACTTAGAGACAGATAGACGAATCTCCTTATATAAAAAGGGCCTGACGCATGCGTCAGGCCCCAACCCTTAAAACAACCAACATGAAAATCTGTAATATCAACAGATCACCGCATTGGATTGTTCATAATAAATTGCCAATATCACACCAGGCCCAGCTCGAGCACCTGCTGCATCGTCTTAACAAAATTGAATTTTAGCCCCTTGATGAACGAAGAATCGATCTCCTGTACGTCTTTTTCGTTCTGCCAGCAGAGGATGACCTCTTTGAGCCCGGCGCGTCTTGCCGCCAGGATCTTTTCCTTGATACCGCCGACAGGCAGCACCTGTCCCCGCAAGGTGATCTCCCCGGTCATCGCGAGATAGGGCTTGACCCGCTTGCCGGTAAGGGCAGAGGCTATCGAGCTCATCATCGTGACCCCGGCGCTGGGACCGTCCTTGGGAACGGCGCCTTCCGGAACATGCACATGGACGGTTTTCTTGTTGAAGATCTCGGGATCGATATCGTATTTGCGGGCGTTCGACTGCAGGTAGGTAAGGGCGGTAGCCGCGCTTTCCTTCATGACATTGCCCAGGTTGCCCGTGAGCTTGAGATCGCCTTTGCCGTCGCTGAGCGAAGTCTCCACGAAGAGGATGTCGCCGCCAACATAGGTCCAGGCCAGTCCTACGGCTACTCCCGGCATGTTGGCTACCTTATACAGGTCGTTGCTGTACCTGGATTTCCCCAATACTTTTTCTATATCGGCCTGCGTGAGCTGCGCCTTCAGGCGGCCCTTCATCGCATATTCTTTCGCCTGGTAGCGCATGATGGATGCCAGTTGGCGATCCAGCTCGCGAACCCCGCTTTCCCGGGTATAATCCTGGATCACTTTCTCCAGCACCTTGTCGCCGATCTTGAAGTTCATAGGCTTCAGTCCGTGCAGATCTTTTTGCTTGGGAACCAGGTGACGGCGGGCTATCTCTACTTTCTCTTCTACGGCATAGCCGCTTAAATCAATGATTTCCAGCCTATCACGCAATGCCGGCTGGATAGCGTTGATGTCGTTGGCCGTAGCCACGAAGAGCACCTTGCTCAGGTCATATTCCAGCTCCAGGTAATTATCGTAGAAAGTATGATTCTGTTCAGGGTCCAGCACCTCCAGCAGGGCGGAGGAAGGGTCGCCCCGGAAATCGCTGCCGGTCTTGTCGATCTCATCGAGGATCATCACCGGGTTGGAAGTCTTTATCTTTCGCAGGGACTGCAGTATCCTTCCGGGCATTGCGCCGATATACGTCTTACGGTGTCCGCGGATCTCGCCCTCGTCGTGGAGCCCGCCCAGGGCGAGACGCACATACTTGCGGCCGATGGCATTAGCGATGCTGCGTCCCAAAGAGGTCTTGCCGATCCCGGGAGGGCCCAGGAAGCAGAGGATTGGGCTCTTCATATCGCCCTTGAGCTTCAGCACGGCCAGGTATTCCAATATCCGTTCCTTTACCTTATCCATGCCGTAATGGTCATGGTCGAGTATCTTCTTGGCCTTTTTAAGATCGTAGGAGTCTGCGGTATAATCTTCCCAGGGAAGCTCCAGCATCAGGTCCAGATGGTTATAGACGACAGAGTAATCCGGAGTGCTGGGATGCATCCGCTCCAGACGTTCTATTCCCTTACGAAAAAGGTCGCGGGCGGCCGTTGGCCATTTCTTGCTCTCGGCTTTCTTCTGCATCTCTCTTACTTCCCGCTCGTTGCTGTCGCCGCCCAATTCATCCTTGATGCTCTTGAGCTGCTGCTGCAGGAAATATTCCCTTTGCTGCTTGTCCAGCTCGGTCTTCGTTTTATTGGTCAGCTTGTTCTTTAGCTCGGCAAACTGCAGCTCCCGCTGAAGCAGCTGCATCAGCAGGTCGGCGCGCGACTTTATATGGTGTATCTCCAGCAGCTGCTGCTTCTCGTGCAATTCCGTGTTCAGGTTGCTGGAGATAAAGTGGATCAGGAAGCTCGGGTTCTCGATATTCTTGAGGATGATCGAGGCCTCGGAAGGGATGTTCGGTGACAGCTGGATGATCTGCGCGGCCAGATCCTTTATGTTGGATACATAGGCTTCGAAATCCTGCTCTTTCGGCGCCTCCTCTTCCTGGAGGAGCACTACCTGGGCCTTGAAATAAGGATCTTCGGCCGTAATGGCCCCCACCTTAAACCGCCGTTTGCCCTGCAGGATGACCGTCGTTCCGCCATCAGGCATCTTGATCAGCTTGATGATACGGGCAACGGTTCCTACATCTTCCAGATCGGTAACGGTTGGATCCTCTATCGTGCTGTCCTTTTGCGCCAGCACCCCTATGAGCTTGTCTGCCTTGTATGCGTCGCTCACTGCTTTGATGCTCTTGTCACGGCCGACGGTTATCGGCAGGACCACACCGGGAAAAAGCACCGTATTGCGTAAAGGTAGCACGGGTAGCTCTTTGGGTATCTCGATATCGTTCAAACCTTCATTATCGGTCTCGTTCAAGGGTATGATGGGCATGAAGTCCAGATCATCTTCCGCACGCATGAATAAGTTCTCTTTCAATTTCTGATATTTTAGATAGGAATTCTCTGACAAAATAGCACCTGTAACGGAGATATCCTACTGTTTTATGGAGGAATTATATATAGGCCAAAAGGAGTGCCATAATGATAGAACCCCCTGTTTTGTCAGGGGGTTCTATCGATAACATATTTATTTTGCTTAGAAGATGCGAAATCCGGCATATATCTGCCATCCCTCGTTCTTCCAATTGTTCTCATTGGGCAGATCGTTGATATTATTGAGCCCAATGACATACCGCGCACCCACCTTTATGCTGGCAAGGTTCAGCTGCGCACCACCTACGAAAGACAGATCCCCCTTCTTAAAAGCGTTCTGCGCATTGTTCACCAGGTGTTCGTCCTGGTTGAGCAGGATGCCGAACTGCGGACCTGCCTGCAGGCTCAGCAAAGGGATAGGCCGGAAGCTCAGCAACACCGGAATGCTGAGATAGTTCAGTTTACCTTTAACGTCGTTGAGTCCATCGGGGTATATGTCGGAGAACTGACCGCCGGTGCGATAGTTCGTCTGGTTGAACAAGAGCTCCGGCTGAAGACCCCAGCTGGATGTAAAGTTGATCTCGGAAAAGGCGCCTACGCTATAACCAAACTTAAATTCCTGGCTAAAAGATTCGCCGTCCACCTTAAACAGGTTGGCGCCGGCTTTTATACCGATGTGGAAGCCCTGCGCCTGGGTATGCAGCATGGCCAGCACCAGCGATACGGATAATACGAATGCGTTCCTTTTCATGATGGTTTGATTTAAATGATGGAATGGATTGCATGTATTATTCAACTTATATGCCAGTATATTTAGTGGTGTGCTTCTACAGCGCCTGCCCTGCAGAAGAAAAATTATTTCAGCTTCATGTCCTTCAGCTGATAGCCGATATAGAACTGATACCCATATTGACGCCAGGTATCGGTGGTGCGATAGCTGATGTTGTTGAGCCCTGCGGTATAACGGAGGCCGAGGATCACTTTGCCAAGATTTAGCTGTCCGCCGAAGACGAGCGAAAAGTCGCTCTTAGTGAAAGCATTGGTATTGTTCTGCGGATATGCCAGCAGGTTCTGGGTCTGGGTGACGAGAAAGCCATATTGAGGTCCCAGCAGCAGGGACAGCTCGGGCACCGGCTTATATACCACTAGTATGGGGACGGCGACATAGTTCAGGTTCACCAGGGTTCCGCTGATGCCCTGATAGATCTGGTTGAAATCGTCGGAAGTCTTGCCGATCGTTTGATTATAGTCCAGCTCCGGCTGCAGCGACCATTTGCTGGTGAAGTTCAGCTTTCCATAAACGCCAGCGCTAAAGCCAGCATAGTGCTTGCCGTCGAATGACCGGCCGCCGATCTTGAGATAGTCCCCACCCGCCTTGAGTCCCAATTGCAGGGATGACTGGGCATACGTATGAGCAGCAGAAGCAGTCAGCAGCAGAAGCGAAATGGCAAAGATGCCGGTCCATTTGTTTAAAGCCAATTTGTTCATGCTCGGTTTCATTGTTGTTTTTTTGGTTCCTTTAATCATTGGATGAAAATACATTTGAATAGTTTATCGGTTTGTTAAAAAGCTTAAATCACTCGTTAAATGTGTTAAAATATCCCCACCATTCCCTATGCCAGCTCGATTACGGTGATCTCCGGCAGTATCCCAAAACGGCCTGGATAGCCTATAAAGCCATAGCCCCGGTTGACATAAAGCTTCTGGCGGCCTTCCTCATACAGCCCCGCCCACTGCTTGTAGAACCACTGCACGGGGCTCCATTTGATGCCTGGCAGCTCGACGCCGAACTGCATTCCATGGGTATGGCCGGACAGCATCAGGTCGATATCGGGATAATGGGTCCTGACTTCAGCATCCCAATGACTGGGGTCATGGCTCATGAGGATCTTGAAGGGGTATTTTTCCGCCCCGGGGTAGGCAAGGTCCATCCGGCCATATTTGGGGAACCGGGCCTTGGCGCTCCAGTTCTCTACGCCGATGAGGGCGATCTGCTGCCCTCCCCTTTCCAATGCCACGTGCTCATTCACCAGCAGCTGCCAGCCCATTTGTTTTTCTATCTCTTTAAGCCTGTCCAAATTGGCTTTTTTGAGTTCCAGCGTCTCCCACCATCCGTAATCCCCATAGTCATGGTTACCCAGCGAAGAATATACGCCCATGGGTGCTTCGAGGCGGCTGAAGATCGCCTGATAATCCTTCATTTCGAAAGCCCTGTCGTTGACCAGGTCGCCGGTGAACAGGATCAGGTCGGGCTTTTCGGCAAGGACCATGTCCACACCCTTGGCTACTGCGCCGGGATTAGCCAGGCTACCCGAATGAATATCAGATAATTGTATGATTTTCAACCCTTTGAATGCCGGAGGAAGATTGTCAAAGGCCAATCTCACCCGATGGATCTTGTAGTTGTACTTATTGGTGAAGCCATAGAGCAGGGCCGCGTAGGCGCTTGATCCAACCCCCACTCCAACCCAGCTCAGAAAGGCAGACCGCGAAATAGCTTCCCCCGACCCTGACCCTGACCCTGATCCGCCGGACGGGGCGCTTATCCGGGCGATCCCCCACTGTATAAGGCGCCGGATATCGTCGACCAAAAGGAAAACGACAGCCAGCAGCTTGGCGATATAGAAGCCAAAGACAATGGCAAACAGGTAGTTATTGATGCGGATGTTCTGAAATTGAAGAAAAGGCCCGGCTATGAAAGTGATCAGCGACAGGAGCGACAAACCCCAATGCAGACCGAACACGATCATTCGCCAACGGGGCGCCATCCCCTGGGTAATTGCCTTTATCGCCTGGAAAACATAGAGATCTATTAACAACGCGACAATAACTACGATCAGAATAAACCTCGGGCTGTTCATGTGAACGATAAATTTTTTTAGGTCGGCGCCGGCCCGAACACTTACAGGGCCGGCGCTTTCCGGAGCAAAATTGCGCTAAACTTTGGGAAAATAGGAAAGTTCTGAGAATTAATGTCGAAGAATGTATTTTTGCCATCCTGTCAGGGAAGGCTAACCCCTTATCCCAAAATGGGCAAAATTAAATTTTGTCGTCTTGATGATTGACGACAATTTTACCGCCGGACGGACCCACGGTTCACCGCGACAAAATATTATGGCAAAAACTATCGGAGTTGCAAATCAAAAAGGTGGAGTTGGCAAGACCACTTCCGCTATCAACCTGGCGGCCAGCTTTGCCGTATTGGAGTTTAAAACGCTGCTGGTGGACGCCGATCCCCAGGCGAACAGCACTACCGGCGTAGGTTTCGACCTGCACAATGTCACCCAAAGCCTTTACGACTGCATGGTCAATCACGTCCCCATAAAGGACGTCATCCTTAAGTCGGAGATCCCCCATCTGGATGTTGTACCCTCCCACATCGATCTGGTAGGCTATGAGATCGAGATGATCAATTACCCCAACCGGGAAAGCGTGCTCAAGGGCATCCTCGAACCCATAAAAAACGAATATGATTTTATCATCATAGATTGCTCTCCTTCTCTTGGTCTCATCACAGTGAATGCGCTTACGGCTGCTGATTCGGTGATCGTTCCGGTGCAGACGGAGTTTTTCGCGCTGGAAGGCCTTGGGAAGCTGCTGAATACGGTCAAGATCGTCCAAAGCCGGCTCAATACGCAGCTGGCTATCGAGGGCATCCTGATGACCATGTATGACGGCCGGCTGCGGCTATGCAACCAGGTGGTCAGCGAGGTAAGGAAACATTTTGACGAGATCGTCTTCAACACCATCATCCACAGGAACACAAAGATCAGCGAAGCGCCCAGCGTGGGTAAGCCCGTGATCCTCTATGACGCGTTGAGCAAGGGCTCGGTGAACTACCTTAACCTGGCCAAGGAGATCCTGCAAAAGAATAATATGACCAGGATCAGGCAGGAAGAGCGGATATTAGAATAACAAAATGAGCCACAGGCTCATGGGCCGAAGGCCCGACACGAACATGACTACTCCACATAAAAAAGATAAAGAGGCTCTGGGCAAGGGCATCAGGTCCTTACTGCAAAGTATAGATGCCGATCTCAAGACGACTTCCGGCGAGCTCAAGTCTTCCGTCGTCGAGGCGGTGACCAACATGCTGCGCATCCCGCTGGATCAGATAGAGACCAATCCCCGGCAGCCCCGGCATGACTTCGATGAAGTCGCGCTGCAGGAACTGGCGCATTCGATACGGCTGCATGATATCATTCAGCCCGTTACCGTATCGAAGCTGCCTTCCGGAAAATACCGGCTGATCTCCGGCGAACGCCGCTATCGTGCCGCCAAGCTGGCATCCCTCAAGGACCTCCCCGCCTATGTTCGGCAGGCCGATGACCAGCAGTTGCTGGAGCTGGCCCTGCTGGAAAACCTGCAGCGGGAAGACCTGAACGCGATGGAAATTGCGCTAAGCTACAAACGGATGATGGAAGAGATCAACTACACGCAGGAGCAGGTGGCCGAAAGGATGGGAAAAGAAAGGAGCACCGTAGCCAATTATATCCGGCTGCTCAAGCTGCCGCCCGATATCCAGATAGCCGTACGCAGCAATCAGCTGTCCATGGGGCATGCCCGCGCGCTCATAAATGTAGACACCGTCGACAAGCAGCTCTATCTCTTCAACGAGATAAAGCAAAAAGGCCTTTCCGTGCGGCAGACCGAAGAGCTTGTCCGCAAGTTGTACAAAGAGAATACCCCTGTTAAAAATTCGGTAAAGCCAACCATGCCCGAAGCATTCAAAAGAATTGAGGATAACTTAGCCTCGCATTTCAGCACCCGGGTAAAGCTCAATCACAATAAGAAGGGAGAAGGCAGCATTTCCATTGAGTATTATTCGCTCCAGGAATTGAACAAATTGCTGGACCAGCTGGGTGTATCAGTAAATTAGCATCCCCAAATGAAGATGATCCGGTATTTATTATTCTTCGTTCCTTTCTTCTTCTTGCACGCCGCTTGTTCGGCTCAGAACGACACTATTCCGGCTATCAAAAAGGCCCAGCCAAAGGACAAGCCGTATAAGGTCGATTCGGCGGCCCGCAAATTCCACGATCCCAAAAAGGCTACTTTGTACTCTACCTTCTTTCCCGGCCTGGGGCAGATCTATAACCGGAAATACTGGAAGGCGCCCATCGTCTGGGCTGCTGTAGGCATCCCGGCCTATTTATATTTCAATAACAAATCCTGGTACCAGAAAGCCCAGCGGGCCATCTCCCTGCTGGATATCTATACGCTCCAGGGAAAGCCCTACCCTGCCGGCGATTCGCTGAAACTGATCGTCCCCCAGCTGCAGCCCGCCGTGGTCGCCGGCGACGACAACTCGCTGCGCAGCTACAGGAACGAGGCCCGAAAAGACCAGGACTATTCCCTGCTCTTTTTCCTGCTCTTCTGGGGACTGAACGTCGTAGATGCCACGGTAGACGCGCACCTCGCGGGCTTCGATATCAGCAATTCCCTGAGCTTTAATCTGCAGCAGCCTTCCGGCGCGGTAACGTTGGCAAGCCCCATGGGTTCCGGAATGGGCGTCAGCCTGGTCTTCGACTGGCACAAGGCCCGGTACAAGCGATTACCCGCGCCGTAGCAAAGAATTTTGTCATAACTTTGCGCAAATTTTCACTCTATTTATGAAGATCGCGCTCATCGGCTATGGAAAAATGGGAAAGGCCATTGAGGAGATTGCTGTTTCGCAGGGACATGCCATCGTCCTGAAAGTATCTGTAGATAACCTGGAAGACAATACGGTGGAAAAGCTACGGGAAGCGGACGTCGCCATAGAATTCACGGGCCCCGAAAGCGCCTTCTACAATATCCTTCGCTGTCTGGATGCCGGAGTACCGGTGGTATGCGGTTCCACCGGGTGGCTGTCCAGACTGGAAGAGGTCCGGGAATATTGCCGGCAGAAGAATGGCGCCTTTTTATATGCCAGCAATTTCAGTGTGGGCGTAAACCTTTTCTTCGAGCTGAACAAGGTCCTTGCGGCCATGATGGCTCCCCATCCTGAGTATGGATCCAGGATAACGGAGATCCACCATACGGAAAAGAAGGATGCGCCCAGCGGGACAGCTATCACATTGGCGGAGCAGGTCCTGGAAAAAATTAAGCGAAAAAAAGGATGGGTCAATCATATTAGTGATAACTTAGATGAACTGGAGATACTTAGCGAGCGGGTAGACCCGGCGCCTGGTACCCATATCGTGGACTACAGTTCCGGAATAGATACGATCACGATCACCCATACGGCGCATAGCCGCAAAGGGTTCGCCTCCGGTGCGGTCCTGGCAGCCGAATTCCTGGCAGGTAAAAAAGGCATATTCCGGATGAGTGATGTGCTAGGCTTTTAATCATTAAGGATAGAAAATGCTCTCGAAAAAAACACAGTATGCATTCCAGGCGCTGATGTACCTGGCAGAAAAAGAGACAGACGAACCCGTGCTGATCGCCGAGATCGCCCGGAAGAAAAAGATCCCCTTGAAATTCCTGGAGAATATCCTGCTGGAATTAAAGAATGCCAATATCCTGGAAAGTAAAAAGGGTAAAGGCGGTGGCTACTATTTTGCCAAAAACCCAAAGGATGTGCCCCTGGCGCAGGTCATGCGACTGCTGGATGGCCCCATCTCCCTGCTGCCCTGTGTCAGCCTGTACTTTTACGAACGATGTAAGAACTGCGACGAAAAAAGCTGTGGCCTGCATACCGTGATGAGCCAGGTCCGCGATGCCAATCTCAAGATCCTGGAAAAGAAAACGATCGCGGATCTTGCCAAAGGCTAAAGACTAACAGACTCCAAACAGACTCTGCCAAAGGCTAAAGACTAACAGACTCCAAACAGACTCGGCCATACCATTTATTACCCCTCTGCGGCTCTCTTTTCCAAGGAACTAAAATGGTTATGGCAAACCCTTTCGGCGATATTCAGCAGCCGGCCTACCCTTTCCAGCAATACCCTGACCTCCTCTTCGGTAACCGTGAACTCCTCTTTGTAGCGGGCATCCACATAGCCCGACAATAGCAACCGGAATAAATTATCTTCGGCGGCATTGTCCCGCGGAAAGACCATCACCAGCTCCACTGAGAAACGGTTTGTATATCTTCTCAGCTTGTCCAGGTTGTGTGTCGTCGGCTTGTAGCCGGTAAAAGCCAGCAGGATCGCCTGGTAGAGATGCTCCGCGGCCTGATGAAGCAAAAAGGTGGCTATCTTCCATTGCTTTTCGTTGCAGTTAAATTCCGCGCTGCGGTAAAAAGCCCGGGCCTGCTGGCTCCATCTTTCGTAATCCCGCCCGGCCAACCACCGAACCTGCCCTAAGTCGGGCATACAGGGCCTGGCCAGCGGGGTCCGGCGACCATCGTATAACAGCGTTCCTTCCTGAATGATCGTGGAAAAGAAATACTGCCCTTCGGTAAGGCGCCTGTTGACATAGCCTATATCATGGACCAGGGCAGTGACCGGCACCTCGTCCCGGCAACGGTTTTCCACCAGGTCCTGCATTTCGTAGTCAGACCTGGGGTCGCCCTGTCGTGTTACGATCAGCAGATCATAGACCCCTAGTGCCGCAGGAATTATATCGGCCACGGGAAGTATACCGTCAGACATGCCGCCCTCTCCACTCGCAGAACCGTATACGCCAAACAGGATGATCTTTTCCGGCTGGATGGCCCTGACGATAATCTTTATCGCCTTTTCCAACTTCTCCCTCTGGGCCTGGGATAAGTGTTTTAACGAAGTATTCATAGTATAGCAGGTTATAGTAGCAACAAAATTGGCTATATTTGCATAGCCGTTAAAATTCCCATTTCCCTGCTAAGATACCAATTTTATTAATGACCAATTAATTTACCTTTCAACATTATTGCTATGCATTATTTAGGAAAGAATATGAGGTATCTCCGCAAGCAGCTGTCCAAAACCCAGTCTGAGATCGCATCTCTTATAAAAAAGGGACAGACTACCATCGGCAACTGGGAAAATGGGATCAGCGAGCCCAACCTGGACGAGCTCCTGATCATTAGCAATTTTTTTGATATACCGCTCGATATACTCGTGAAAGTGGACCTGGCGGAAGCCAATGCCGCACACCGGCAAAACAACGGGGGAACCATTCCCTATGACCATTCCCCGGACCCGTCGCATCTTGTAAGGGAAAGGGATGATAAGCTGTCCTACGTGCTGCTGGAGATCAAATCGCTTCGGGAAGAAATGGAACGAAGATTACCAAAATAAAAAAAGGCAGCAATTTTTGCTGCCTTTTTTTATGCGAAGAGCTCTACTGGTGAATGGCCTTCTTGACGGCGTTGATCGCTCCGTCGATATGACCATAAGCCCGGGCCTGAAGACCTTGCGCGAACCCGTTGTCCTCATCATGGCTGATGTCCTGGCGCGCTTTCCGCAGGAAATCAAGCGCCGCATGCAGCCGGCCGGAATGGTCGGGATTCTCGTCTACATGTGGATGATCTTCGATGTTCTTACCATCTTCGATAGATGCCTTCTTGATCTCGCCGATAGCGGCATCGATGCGGCGCACCGCTTCGACCTCATCCACGGTCTGCGCCCAATTCCCCGGACGATGCTGGATCATCCAGCGCGCTGCCCGGAGATCGGACAAAGCGTGCAGGTAGTAAGGATGACCACCGCGAACGCCCTCGGCGTTGGCCTTGATAGCCGAAAAAGAGAAGAACAGGACGACGAATGCATAAAAAAGACTTTGGACCTTCGATTGCAATTTCATGTGCATGATTTTAAGTTTAATTGGATCTAATGCCAATAGAACGCAAAAGGATGCCAAAGATTAAAATCGCATTAAAGGAATTGCGTTAAACACTCGTTAAGCATTGATTGACAATAGGCCTGCTACCTACAGGTCCAGGTTTTCGAGCACGACGGCCGAGGCGCCCCCACCTCCATTACAGATGCCGGCCGCCCCATATCTGGCCTTATTCTGCCGCAGGATATGCAGAAGGGTGACCAGGATACGCGCCCCGCTGGCGCCCAGAGGATGGCCGATGGCCACCGCTCCGCCATGAACATTCACCCTGGCAGGGTCCAGGCCCATACGCCGGGTATTTTCGATGCCTACCACGGAGAACGCTTCGTTGAGCTCCCAATAGGCAATGTCTTCCATTTTTAAGCCGGCCCTGGCCACGGCTTTCGGCACGGCGATAGAAGGGGTCGTCGTAAACCATTCCGGCGCCTGTTCGGCATCAGCATAGCCTGCGATCCGGGCCAGCGGCCGCAGACCTAGCTGCTCCGCCTTCTCCCTGCTCATCAGCACGAGGGCCGCCGCCCCATCGTTTAAGGTAGAAGCATTGGCAGCCGTCACCGTCCCATCCTTTGCAAAGGATGGCTTGAGCTCCGGTATCTTGTCGAATTTTACATTAAAGGGTTCCTCGTCCTTGCCGAACAGGACCGTGCCCCCCTTGCGCTGCGGTATCCCGACCGGAACCACTTCCGCATCAAACTTCCCCGCGGCCCAGGCCGCCTGCGAACGCTGGTAGCTGGCTATGGCAAAAACATCCTGCTCCTCCCGGCTGATCCCGCAGGTGGCCGCACACAGCTCTGCCGCATTGCCCATCGCCTTGCCGTCGTAGGCGTCCGTCAGCCCATCTTTCGCCAGCCCGTCTATGAGTGCCGTATTCCCATATTTGTTTCCCCATCGCAGCTGTTCCACATAGAACGGCACATTGCTCATGCTCTCCATGCCCCCGGCTACTACGATACCGGCATCACCCAGGGCAATGGCCTGCGCCGCCTGCGTCACCGCCTTCATCCCGCTGGCGCAGACTTTGTTGATGGTGGTGCAGACCACCTCGTCCGGTAAGCCGGCGCCCCTGGCCGCCTGCCGGGCAGGCGCCTGCCCCAGGTTGCCCTGCAGCACGCAGCCCATCAACACCTCCTCTACCTGTGCGGGCTTGATCCCGGCCTTCTCCAGGGCCCCCCTGATAGCGATAGCCCCCAGCTGCGGGCCGGTAAGATCTTTTAGCGCCCCGCCAAAACTGCCTATCGGCGTGCGGACGGCGGCAACGATAACGACTTCTTTGTTCATATAGTAGCTTATATTACCTGCAAAAATAATCAAAAACTAACACCTGTTAGCATGTGACGCCGCTAATTTCTTTTAACGATCCGGTCCCGCAGGATCTCCTGCATGGCCCCCTCATAATAATGCTGGCTCACGGGGATGGTAGCCGCCCCCAGCACAAGCGTGTTGCCGCGGATGGTGCTGACCATCTCCCTGTTCACTACAAACGATTTGTGCACTTGAATGAATTGCTGCCCGGGTAGCTGGGAAAGGATGCCCTTGAGCGTAAGATACGCGATGAGCTTCCGGCTGCTGGTATGCAGGACGACATAGTTCATCATCGCCTCTACGTAGATCAGTTCGCTGTAAACGATCTTCTCCAGGCTGTCGCCGCATTTTACAAAAAAATGATCTGCAGGCCGGTTTGCATCCACGGGGCCTTCCGGCCGGGAACGCTCGGCATGCTTGACCCTTGCCTTGTTGCAGGCTTTCAGGAATCGCTCGAATGGAATGGGCTTCACCAGGTAATCTATCACATCCAGCTCGAAGCCGTCCAATGCATATTCGGCGTAGGCGGTAGTGATGATCACCAGCGGCCGGGGCCCTTCGCCCGTCCCGCCCGCCCGCAGGAAATCCAGGCCGTTGAGCTTGGGCATATTGATGTCGAGGAAGAGCAGGTCTATTTTATTCCCCGCTAAGAAAGCATCCGCTTTCAACGGGTTTTCGGCCATACCCGCCAGCTCCAGGTAATCGATATCTTCTATATATTCCCGGAGAACCTTGCGCGCTACCGGCTCGTCATCTACTATAATGGCTTTTAGCAACATCGGCATTGATTTTTAAGTTCAGCAGCACTTCGTAGGAATCACCCCTGTCGGCAATGTGCAGGTCATGTTGGCCGGGATATTGAAGGTCGAGGCGGCGTCTGGCGTTCGCAATGCCGATGCCCCCCTTTTCTATCTCCTGCATTACCGCTCCGGAGTCGGTGGTATTATAGGCGCGAAAGCTCAGCTCCCCACCCTTCTTCCCCAGCGAAATGATAACCTGATTCTCCTGGTCTTCATGGCTGCTTACGTATTTGAACGCATTCTCCACAAACGTGATCAGCAGCAGCGGCGCGACCGTAAACCCCCGGACCTCGTCGGCTATCTCCAGCACCACCCGCAGGTTCTCCTCTTTCCGCTCCTGCTGGAGAGCCACATAGTTGCGGATGTACTGTATCTCTTTTTCGACGACGATATTGTCCACATTGCATTCATACAGCTGGTACCGCAACATTTCCGAAAAGCTGAGCAGCATATTCCTGGCCTTGCCATTCTTCCTGTCTATATGCCCATAGATCGAATTGATGGAATTGAACAGAAAGTGCGGATTGAACTGTGCCTTCAGGAACTCCAGCTCATGGCGGATGCGCTCTTTTTCCATCTTGTCCACATACTGCCGAAAACCGATCTTCTCGATCACCTGGTGGATGGCCACCGTGAAGATCACCCAGATAAAGATATTCAGGAAAGAGTCACGGAAAACATTGCCGGCATCCGGGGCCAGGCTCCCCGGCCTGAAATAATGTACCTGCAGCCAGATGGCCATGGGCGTTCGCAGCAGGGCGCTCACTAAGATGGCCGTGGGTAAGAAGAGCGTGAACAGCAGGTACTTCCTCCGATGGAGCAATTTTGGAATGGCATAGTGGATCTGGGCGTAATAGTTGGCCGCCACGAACAAGAGATAACAAAACTGGACTGTCAGCGTCCGGGTGATGGTGAACACATGATCATGGAACAAGGTGATCCAGCACAGATAGAGGCCGGCCCAAAGTCCGATGGATATCCAGATACGCTGCTGTTTCATTCTGCCTAAAGGTAGCAACTGACACATGGAATACCCATGAATTTACATGAAATGCCCGAAAACCGGGATGACATACAAAAAACCCGGCTGATCAAGGGTATCGGCAGGAAGGTGTAAAAGATTTGCCGGCGCTGTGCTCAGTTTGTTGCTTTGCTCAAAACATAAAACAAATGAAAAAAGCTATTACCTGGCTGCTCGACCCGCCCATTTTTGGGCCGCCCGCTATTCTCTGGATCCGCTTGCTTGCCGGTGGTGTTTTCTTTTGGGAAGGCCTGTTGAAATTCGCCTATCCCAATCAGGGCGTAGGCCGCTTTACCAAATTAGGATTTCCCCTTCCCGGGCTGACGGCCCATTTTGTCGCGGTGACCGAGATCATGGGGGGATTACTGCTCCTCGCCGGCTTGCTGACCAGGGTCACGGCGCTCTATTTCATAGCCGAGATGATCGTCGCGATCTTATCGACCAAGATCTCCCTCTATCTTGGTACCTCCCCGCTGCCGCTGCCGCCAGCGCCGCCCAAAACAGGCATGTGGGCTGTCCTGCACGAGATCCGGTCCGATTATGCCCAGCTGCTGTCCAGTATTTTTCTATTGCTGGTGGGGCCCGGATTGTGGTCAGTCGACAGGTTGCGAAAAAAAAGATAATTTGCGCGCATGAAAGCCGCCACCATCAACGAGATCAAGCAAGAGCTGCAATCCCTCCCCCCTTCCCGGCTCACCGAACTGTGCCTTCGGCTCGCCCGTTTCAAAAAAGATAACAAGGAGCTGCTGACCTACCTGCTCTTCGAGGCGGCGGACGAGGCCACCTATATCGATTCCATAAAGAAAGAGATCGATGGGGAGTTCGAAGGCCTTCCGAAGCCGAATCTCTACCTCACGAAAAAAAGCCTGCGGAAGGTCCTCCGGGTGACGGCCAAACAGATCCGCTATACCGGGTCGCCGCAGGCGGAAGTGGAGCTGCTGACCTACTTCCTTCAGAAGATGCAGCGCTCGGGCATCCCCTTCCGGGACAGCCCGGTGCTGGTCAACCTTTACCGGCAGCAGCTAAAGAAGGTCCGGTCCGTGATCGACGGCCTGCATGAGGACCTCCAGTATGACTACCTCCGGGAGCTGCAGGGTTTGGATTGATAAATTAGTATCGGAAATAATTAAAAGTTGATGCCCTGAGCCATGCGCATCTCGCTACCTTTACGGGCATATGAAAAAACGATGCCTCCTTGCCGCCGGGTGCCTGCTCTCTCTTGCCCTGGTCACCGCGCAAACCCCGGCCGAAAGACAAAAAGCCGAAACCCTCCTCCGCCAGATGACGCTGGATGAGAAGGTAGGCCAGATGACCCAGGTGACCCTGGGCGTCGTATCGACGGCGGAAGACGGCATCCTCGACACCGCCGCCCTGCGGAAGGCCGTCAGGGAATACAAGGTCGGCTCCATCCTGAACGTCACCAATCACGCCCTAACGGCCGAACAATGGCGCCACGTGCAGACGCAGATCCAGGACGAGGCCAGGCTCAGCCGCCTAAAGATCCCCGTTATCTATGGCCTCGATGGCATTCACGGACAGACCTATACGCTGGATGCGACGTTGTTCCCGCAGAACATCGGCATGGCCGCCACGCGCAATCCCGAGCTGGCCGCAGCCGCAGCGAAAGTGACGGCAAAAGAGCTGCGGGCCTCCGGCGTACGCTGGAATTTCGCCCCGGTGCTGGACTGCGGCCGCCAGCCGCTGTGGTCCCGTTTTGCGGAGACCTATGGCGAAGACGTCTACATCGGCAAGACCATGGGAGCGACGGTCATCAGGGCCTATGAAGAAGACGGACTGAAGACACCTACCGCCGTCGCCAGCTGCATGAAACATTATATAGCTTACTCCGCCTCCCGTACCGGGAAGGACCGTACGCCCATTTATCTGCCAGAGACGGAGATGCGCGAATATTATCTGCCGCAGTTCAGAGCGGCCATACAGGCTGGCGCCTCCACGCTGATGGTGAACTCTTCGGAGATCAATGGCACGCCCGTGCACGCCAGCAAATACCTGCTCACCGATGTCCTGCGGAAGGAGATGGGCTTTCAGGGTGTCATCGTCTCCGACTGGGAAGACATCATCCGCCTGCATACCCGCCATAACGTCGCTGCCACCCCGCGCGCCGCCGTGGTGCTGGCCGTCAACGCCGGGATCGATATGAGCATGGTCCCAGCCGATTTTTCATTTTTTACCCTCCTGAAAGAAGCGGTACAGAAAGGCGAAGTGCCCATGAGCCGCATCGATGACGCCGTCCGGCGTATATTGCTCCTGAAATTGAAGCTGGGGCTCTTCGACAATCCCTATCCCGAGCCGGCCGCCGCCGCCAATTTCGGCAGGCCCGAATACCAGGCCCTGGCCCTGCAGGCGGCTCACGAGGCGATGACCCTGCTCAAGAACGACGAGGCCATCCTGCCGCTGAGCCATAACGCCCATATCCTGGTAGCCGGACCCGCGGCCCGTAGCATCAGCGCGCTCAACGGATGCTGGAGCTATACCTGGCAGGGCAAGGACGAACGCTGGTATCCCGCGGACAGCAAGACGATCGTAGACGCCTTGCGCGACCGCCTGGGGGCCGATCACGTGACGACTACCGCTCAGGCCGGCTTCACCAACCCCGCCAATTACGACACCGCAGCGCTCAGGTCGGCCGCAGCCGGGGTTGACGCCATTGTCCTCTGTCTGGGCGAGAACGCCTACGCGGAAAGCCCGGGCACGATCCCCGATCTCGCACTGCCGCAAGAGCAGCTGGCCCTGGCCTACGCCGCTGTCGCCACGGGCAAGCCCGTGATCCTGGTCCTCACAGAAGGCAGGCCCCGCTTCATCACCGGCATAGCCCCGGCCATGAAAGGCATCCTTATGGCCTACTGGAGCGGACGCAAGACGGCGGAGGCCATCGGCGACGTGCTGTTGGGCGACTATGATCCTGACGGACGATTGCCCTTTAGCTATCCCCGCAGCATGGGCGAGATGGTGCTCTACGACCGGAAGCCCACCGAAGACATCCGTGAGATCTTCAACAGCGATATGACCATGAATGGATACGATCCGCTCTTTCCTTTCGGCTGGGGGCTGAGCTATACCCGGTTTGCCTACGACGGACTCCGGCTGAGCGCCACCCGGATCACAGGCGCGGAGAAGCTGACCATAAGCCTAACGGTAAAGAATATGGGAAGCCGGGACGGCAAACATACTGTGGAGCTCTATACGCGGCAGCACTATGCCAGCATCACCCCCAATATGCGGCGGCTGAGGGCATTCAAAAAGATATTCCTGAAGGCGGGAGAATCTCAGACGGTAACGTTTACGCTGGACAGGGATGACCTGGCTTTCGTAAACGCACAGCTAAGAACGGTTACGGAGCCCGGAGATTTCGACGTCTATGTCGGGGAAAAGAACGCACAGTTTGCGTATGGGCTGCGATAGCTCATTTTTTAGATTCGTAGCCCCATTTCTTCATGATGTCCAGGTCAGCCTTGCTGGAGTCGAACGGATCCTTACCCTGGTAGGACTCCTGCTCGATGATGAAGTATCTGGTCCCGCCCTTCCTGCCCGTGTCGCAGACCTGTTTGGTGCTGACGACGCCTTCGCCTAAGATGGTGCTTTCGTACTTCTCGTTGCCCGAGGTAGCTGCGATCTCGTCCTTGACATGCATGAGCTCGAAACGCCCGGGATACTGCATGACCACGGCGATCGCGATGGCCCCGCCATTGTACAGGTTGCCCATGTCCAGCTGCTGGGCCACCAATGCAGGATCGGTGTGCTGCAGGATGATGTCGAACATCTTCTGGTTGTTGAGGACGGTATTGAACTCGAACCAGTGGTTGTGATAGCCAAACTTCATTCCATGCGCCTTGCAGAGCTCGCCACTCTTGTTGAATAGTTCCATCAGCCGCAACAGGTCGTCATAGTTCTTCCGCAGGCTCTCGTCTATCCAGGGGCTGATCACGAAAAGCTGTCCGCCAACGGCGGCATCTTCAACCGTCCGCTTCCACTTGTCGGTGAAGTCTTTTTTACCCGCGTCCCAGGAGTCCGGGTCGAAGCGGGTATGTCCGCTGATCATCTTCAGCCCGAGCCCGTCCAGTAATTTCCTGAAATCGGCCGCGCCATATCCGTAAAACTTCCTGTCGATATAATTGGCGTGCTCTACATAGCGATAGCCCATATCGGCCAGCTTCTTAAGGCTGCCTGCAGGGTCTTTTC
>JAMFRX010000348.1 GCA_026224995.1 Puia dinghuensis | reverse complement strand
GATCACTCGCAATATGAAAAGCTGGACACACAACGCGAGTTTCAAGTGGTGAGTGAAGGTGGTCATCGCTTCTACGTGAACTTCAGCGACTACTTGGATACGGGATTGTTTCTCGATCATCGCATCACACGACAACGCATCGGCGAGTTGTGCAAGGGCAAACGTTTTTTAAATCTGTTTGCTTACACCGGTGCGGCCACGGTGCATGCGATCGGTGGTGGACCGATCTTGTAAAGACGCGCAAAGTGAAGAGGCCCGGGGCTCGGCCTTTACCATTCGGGTTCCCTATCACCTAAGTATCGAAGACATGAAGGAAAATGAAGTGAGTCCGGAAATAGACTACAAAAGCCTTGGATATCGCAAGATCCTAGTCGCCGAGGACGTCGAGCTAAACCAGTTCCTGGCCCGGCATATCCTGGAATCCTGGGATTTTGAAGTCGTCATCGTCGGCAACGGCCGCGAAGCCGTCGAAACGCTGACCCAGACATCCTTCGATTGCATCCTCATGGACGTGCAGATGCCGGAGATGGATGGCATTGAGGCTACACAGCACATCCGCCGCCTGCCGGACCCCGTGAAAGCGAATATCCCGATCATCGCATTGACAGCCAACGCCTTAAAAGGCGACAGCGAAAAATACATCGCCGCAGGCATGACCGACTATCTGGCTAAGCCCTTCGATGAATCCAGGCTCTTCCGGGTCATCTCCCGGAATCTCGAGAATAACACTATTAACAACAATATTATGACAGTCGAGAATTCGAAGCTATATGACCTTTCCATGGTGCAGTCCGTATCAGGTGGAGATGAAGGATTCATCAAAAAAATGGTAAGCCTGTTCATCGAAACGGTGCCTCAAAATGTGGAGGACCTCAAGACCGCCACGCAATCGGAGAACTGGGAGCAGGTAGGCAAGACCGCGCACAAGCTGAAGTCGACCATCGATTCTATGGGCATCAAATCTATCAGGCAGGAGATCAGGGCGGTAGAGGCCAACGCCCGGGGAAAAGAGTCCCTCCAGGACATTCCAGCCCTCGTATCCAATATCGATTCGGTGATCCGCGAATGCATCGGTCAACTGCAGACCGAAGTGCTAAAATGATTCCCACGGTCAGGCCCGATTTCCCAAACAGGGAGCATATTGTAACCGATAAGGCTAAGATTCTGCTGATAATCAACTAAATACCTTCTGGCACCATTTTCCATGGTTAATGCTTGCAATACAGCCTCTAATCATGGAATTCAATCAACAGCCGGTTATCTTCGTGGTGGAAGATAATGTCATCTACCAAAACCTTATCGCTAAAGAGTTGGAATCACTCAGCAGCAATATTCACTTCTATACTAACGGAGAATCCTGCATCTTGGATTTAGCCAAGCGGCCCACCGTCATAGTCCTCGATTATAATTTAGACGGGGTCATGAATGGCCTGGACACTCTCCAGCGGGTAAGGGATGTCGATCCGGATGTCTATGTCATTCTATTCTCTAGCCAAAAAGGATTGAATACCAAAGAAGTGTTCCTGCAATACGGGACTTTCGACTTTCTGGAAAAGAATAGTCTCTCCTTACGCACGCTCCGCCAGATGGTGAATTGCGTAACTTCCCCCGGTAGCAAGACCCTGGGAAATTAAACAGGATACTGTCTTTCCTTCCAGCCTGACTATATTTGTACCATGGCCGTACATACCTTGCTTCGGATTCAATTAATTCCTGCGCCAATGGATAAGGTCTGGTCTTTTTTTGCCGACCCGGCCAATCTCCCCGAGATCACCCCGCCCAGCATGCAGTTTACGATCCTTTCCGCTACCCGGGGCGACCGCATCTATGCAGGCCAGCTCATCGAATACAAGCTGAAGCCCCTGCGCTGGCTGCGGACACATTGGCTCACGGAAATCACTCAAGTGGAAAAGGGGCATTATTTCGTTGACGAACAGCGTCGTGGCCCATACAGCCTATGGCATCATCAGCACCATTTCAGGCAGATAGCAGGTGGAGTGGAGATGACCGACCTCGTACATTACACCGTTCCCTTTGGCATTCTCGGCAGCTTCGCCGACGCGCTTTTCGTCCGACGGCAGTTGGAGGAGATATTCCTATTCCGCCTTCAGCGGGTAGAAGAGCTGTTTGGAAGGTTTCCTTCCTGATCCAGGGCCTGGCGTATCCGCCCACCCGGACCGCATCCGGCGATAGCCCCCCTGACCGACGGCATTGCCGATCCCAGCTTATCCTGGGATGCGGGAAATATACTTTTCGATTTGCTTGATCTGATCCACGATTTGCGGCGTAGTTGGCTTGAGCGCCTTAGCCTTCCTAAAAAACTCCTTCGCCGCCCGGAACTCCCTTTTCGTCATCATAATGGAGCAGAGCTGCAGGAAGGCAGCAGCCTGATTTTCCTTGTCCGGTAATCCCTTTCGGATGGCCTGGCGGATATAGCTTTCGCCTTGCTTGATATCATTCTTTTGCATGGACAGCATTCCCATCTGCAGCAGGCTGGCGCCTTCCGCTTCTTTCATGGGCATTCCAAGATCCAGGCCTTTCTTCATGTTCTTCTCGGCGCCGTCGAAGTCCTGCTTCATCATGGCGATATTACCCTTCAACGTATAGTAAACGGAGCGTATCGGCTTGTACAGCAGGTTGGGGAATTTCACGGAGTCCAGCACCTTCTCTGCCGCTTCCATATTGCCAGATTCCATATGCTCCTGGATCAGCCGTAAGGGCCCGAAAAAGAAATACCCGAACAGCAGCAGAACCGCGATCAGGTAGGGTAGGAAGGCAGGCCAAAACCCGGCATAGATGTTGGCGACGATGCCAAGGACCAGGAAAGCAATGGCTAGCTGCGGCCGGTATTTGATTACGAGGTTATAAAACTTCATTTGAGCTATCTGTTTACCCTGCCATCCCGGCAGGGTGTGCAAAGATAGTGCTATGGGACCCGGCCATCAAAATTTATCGTCGTTGACCTCGATCCAATATCCATCAGGGTCCTGCAAATAAACCTGCTGCACCTTGTCGGGCCGCATCTGCGGAGTCTTGTCGTTCTGCGCCCAGTTGCCGTATTTCACATTCTCCGCATCCAAATGCTTCGTAAAAACCGATATGTCGGACACGCTAAAAGCCAGGTGGATATTGATATCGTGGGCAATGTCCTCCTTGGCGCCGGAGACCACATGCAGCTGCCCGTGCTCCGATACCCTGAACCATACATGTTTCCCGTCGTGAAAAGGCTCCGGTATCCGCTTGAGCTCCATGACTTTTTCATAGAAGTTCGCGGCCCTGTCCAGGTCCGTTACAAAGATCGTCTGATGGCTGAAATGCGGTCCCTGGGCGCGGCCGGAAAACGCCAGCAGCAAAGGCGCAGCCAGCATCAGCAAAAGGCGGCTACAGCGTGGCAAGATAGATCGGGTCATAGCTGGATATTTTTTTAAGGGAGTAATAGTAAGCTTTTCCCTTTAGCTAAAAAAAAATGCCTTATTTTTGCGGCCCTGTTGCCGGCTTTTCCGGGCGACCGGTCCCGTAGTTCAATGGATAGAATAGAAGTTTCCTAAACTTTAGATGCAGGTTCGATTCCTGCCGGGACCACGACGATCTTCAACCCGCTTCACATCAGCGGGTTGAGATAATTCTCCCGTTCCCATTATCCTTGTTTAACAAAGAACAGATAATTCTCCAAATTAAATAGGTTTCTTGAGAACTTGAGCTGAAGAGTTTTGTTCTTTTCTCTTGTCAGATCTATGTGTTTTAGACCAAAATTGATACAGCATAGCATTGTTTTCCATCATTTGCCTAAGTCGCTGCATTGGGGGCTTCGAAAGCCAAATTTTTAGCTGCAGATCTTTTATATTTTGTGGGGTGTCATTCATGATTCAAAAGATTAAAGGTATTTAAGTTGAGCTTCCCTATCCACAAATTGATATACTCCCAATCAAGATTGTCGGATGTAACAAGATTTCTAATATCCGCCATTTGAATCGCTGATTGAAGTTCTTGTATCCAAATCAATTTGGAGATAATAAGATCTTCCGGAGAAACCACATAGATTGTCTTCCCAAAAAATTCCATTGAGATTCTGCGGGTGAACTCATTTTGCCGGAACGGGTCACTTTTCAAGACGACAAAATCTGCTTTAAAGCCAGTACCATGGTCAATGATGTTGAACATACTTCGATTTTGCACTGCATCTTCAACAGCATCTTTATCACAGTAATATCCGTCTTTGAAATTTTCTACAAAGCGATCGATGTCTTGAGGCCTCAAATGGACAATGAAGTCAAAATCTTGCGTAGCTCGAGGGACAATGTATAAACTCATGGCAACACTTCCTGACAACATGTAAGGAATCTCGCAACTATTCAGTACATCGATAATTTTTTGGAAAAATCCCTCCATTCGGGAGTCAATTTACTTCAACTGGGCTTATCCATCAAATTAGACTTAAGAAGTGTTCATATTTGTCTAATAATCAACTATTAGTAGTTGATCTGGACCGACGCCGCCCTACTATAACCATTCGGTGGGAGCCTTCCCGAACTTTTTCTTAAAAGAATGCGAGAAATGAGAGAGGCTTTCAAATCCTAAGTCGAGGTAGATGGCAGACGGCTTTTTGTTCTTTGTTTCGATGAGATGGCGGGCCTCCGTCAGTCGCTTTTCCTGCAGCCACTGCCGGGGTGACATGTCGAATGTTTTTTGGAAGTCACGCTTGAACCCCGCAAGGCTTCTCCCCGTGAGCTGTGCAAATTTTTCGACAGGGACATTGAAATGATAATTGATGAGCATGAATTTTTCGAGATCGATCTTATAGGGCTCGGAAAAATCAAATAAAAATTCCTTGAGGCTGGGCATAACATGTAGCAGTAATTGCACCGCTTCTTTCACTTTTAGCATGCCCAGGGCAGTTGTTATCTTCTCATTCGTATTGCGGACATAAGGTATTATGGATTGGAAATAACCCTGCAGAAATTCATTTCCGGGAATAAGAATGTTGGGGTGGCCTGTGTATTTTTGACGAATCTCGATTTGTTCCTCCAAAGCAATTTTCCTGAGCAGGTCTTCTTGCAGGCAAATGACAATGGTTTGATAATCCTCGTCGGGCAGCGGTGTCTTGGTAATTTCTCCCAACTGATTTTTTCGTATCAGCAACATCTCGCCCGCTCTCATCGAAATTCTCTGGCCTGATGTTTCAAACGTAAAATGCCCCGAAACCTGTAATACCAGGGTATTGTGCTGAAAGAAGCCTACTTTCTCCTTTCGCATTGTCGAAAGGTAAGAGTAAAAGAGAACTCCCGGGATTATTTCGGTTGGATTGATCACTATATAAAGGTATATAAAATCGGACTTTAGCCGGGCTGTATAATCTACCTCAGCAGATACGTGCCACCGGCTATCGAGCCTATCGCAAAACTGGTGTTCAAGATATTCATCTCTTCCGGAGTGAACGCGATCTCCATGGCTTTTATATTCTCCGGCAGCCTTGGTCTCCGGCTCATGCTTACCAAAGGCATGATATGATCCCCCTGAGCATTTACCCAGGCGATCGCCAATTGCGTCGGGGTATGTCCTTTCTCCTTTGCCATTGCCTTCAATACTTCGACTTTCTCCAGGTTCTTTATCAGATTCTCTCCCTGGAAACGTGAAAAGTGGTTGTGGTAGTCGCCGGCCGCAAGAGGTGCTTTCATCTCACCGGTGAGCAGCCCTTCGGCCGTATTGGCAAAGGCTACCACGCCAATACCCAGTTCTTTCGCTGTGGGAAGGAGGTCACTTTCTATCTGGCGATCGGCCAACGAATAGCCTATTTCCAATGCTGATACCGGATATATGCTATTGGCCTTGCGCAGTTGCTCCGCGGTTATCTCAGACACGCCGAGGTAACGCACCTTTCCTTCTTTGATCAGATCGGCGACGGTTCCTATCACATCTTCCATTGGAACGCTGCTATCCAGTCTGCACGGCTGATAAAGGTCAATGGTCTCTATACCCAAACGCACCAAAGAATAGTTGATGAAGTTCTTAATGGCTATGGGGCGCAGGTCCAATCCAAGCCATTGACTGCCGTAGAAGATCGCGCCAAACTTGACACTTACGAAGGCATCGTCCCTTCTGCCTTTGATGGCCTTGCCTACAAGCAGCTCATTGTGACCGCTGCCGTAAAAATCCCCGGTATTCAGGAAATTAATGCCGCTGTCTAATGCCATCTGAATGGTAGCTATGCTTTCACCTTCATCTGTTACGGGACCACCCCAGACGGATGACATGCGCATACAGCCTAATCCGAGTTTAGACACGAGTGGACCATTTTGGCCCAGTGCTATCTTTGTAATTGTTGACATTGTTGTTATTTTGAATGAGGACACAAAGATCAGG
>JAMFRX010000347.1 GCA_026224995.1 Puia dinghuensis | reverse complement strand
GCCTGGGAAATGTCATTCGCCTGAAGACGGTAGGCTTCCATCCCGGAGCCAACGGGCAGTGGTTGTAGGATCATCCCTAAAAGTTAGGAAATAAATCTGGCTTACCATAAACACGAAGAGCAGCACCATCGGCAGCAGCTGGTAGCGGAATACCGTCGGCGACGCAAAGATGGTAAAACAGGCATTCGCCAGTAAATAGGCGGCGACCAGCTTCACACAGACGGTAAACAAAGGATGCCGCTCGCGGAGGCTAGGGGAACGTAAAAAGAGCAGCGTCGTCAGGATGAACCCCATATTCAGCAGCAGATAGATCCACGGCATCGGTGCCATCAGCTTTCCCTGAATGGTTCCCGACCACACCTTTACCTGCACACTGCGATAGTTGAACCAGTCCTTCGCAATGGGATCATAGGTAGCTTGTCCTTCATTGTACACTCCAAAGACATCCAACGGCGCAAGGAAAAAGCTCTTGGCGCTGGGCCAGCCATAATATTTTGCAAATGCCACCGGGTGACGCCGGACCATCAGGTAGCCATATTGCGAGAATACCGGCGCAACGCGATACCATGCCATAAAATAGTAAAAATGATACTTCCGCTGATAGTCAGCCATATACTGGTGCAGCGGCGATCCTTGCGTCCACATGTATTCCGTCCCGATATCGCCCGGCTTCCTCGGCTTCCGGAAAAAAGCCTGCGCGTCCGCCGCCAGCTCTCTGCATTCCGCCGAAGGCAGGTTCGCCGTGTCTACCGGAATATAGAGGTACATATCCAACGCATTGTTGGCGATCTGCCAGCCGCTGAAGGCCGAGAACACATTCGCACCCGTTATCTTATAGTTGAGATGCTTGATCCAGCCGGCACAGCCCAGCACGATGCCGATGCTGGCCACGATCCCGGTGAGCTTGAACAGGGTCGCCCCCTTCGTTCGCATCAGCAGGAATGCAAGCGCCGCCACCGCCGGATAGAACATCGCCACAAACCGCAGATTGAAGATCGCAAACAGCAGCGCCACCTGCAGCCAAAGCCGCCACCAGGACGGCTCGCGCAGCAAACCCATGAGCACGGTCAGCCAGATGAGGCTCAATCCTACGAAAAGCGCATCGCTGGACACATAGTTGCACAAATACGCTATACAAGGGTTCAGGAGCATACACCCCAGTATGATCCACACAAGGCCCGCCGGAAGGCCGCAACGCCGGCGCAGGGATAGGAGCAATCCCAGGCAGGCCCCCTGCACTAGCACATATTGAAGCGTCACCAAAAAAGTATCCGACACCCAGATCGCATGCACCATACGCAGAAAGATCGAATATCCTATGGGCCGGTAGCCGATGGCGTCCTGGCGCACCGCTGCCCCGAGATAGCTGTAGGAGTCGGAGAAATAATCGGCATAGGGATACAGGCATTTGAATACGATCCATTCTACCGCCATAACGGGTAATGCTATGCTCAGATAACGTTCGCCAGTCGCCTTACGAAAAAAGGTTCCAAATGCCATCGCCCAAAAATAACGGAAATCGCCGCTTTCCCAATCAAATTGCCCGGATAGCGCAGAAAGTTCCGTGGAACTGGACGCCATACCACGCTAGAAATTGAATTCCCCGACATACACGCCCCCCTTGCTCCCCTTCTTCAGCTGCAGGGTGACCAGGCTCCGTTTTTGTTGTGGCGTGCCATAGTTGGTATAGACCTCTACCAGCAACACCGTCTCGCCCGCTATCTTCACCTGCGTATCGCCGTAGTAGCTGACTTCTACCTTATACCGCCCTTTCTCCGCCTTCTTCAGCATAAACTGTTCCGGACCAAGCCCACGGGTGAAATCATGGGAGATCCTGCCGCCCATGGCCGTAGTCCGGTGCCCATAGAAGCAACGCTCGTTGTCCGGGTCCGTGACCCAGAGGTCGATATCGGTGTTGTTCTGGTTCCAGTTGAGGACCACCCGCATGTCCACGGGCATATTGGTGAGCAGCTTCTTCGGCAGGCTGCTTACATTCACCGTTGGATGAAGCGCTATCAGCTCATTGATCTCCGGCAGCAGTGTCTCCTCTATCCCGGGATATAACGCTTCGATGCGCGCGTCATAGTTCTTCGTGAGCGCCAGGTATAAGGTGTCCAGAGCCTGCTGATAATGCCCCGCATCTTCCAGCGCAAGGCCATAGTCCCGATAGCTCTGCGGCTCGAAGGGCCGCCAGTCCAGGACCTTCAGGAAGGTGGCGCAGGCGGCTTCGGCCTCGCCCAGCTCTTTTAGCTTATATCCCATCAGCTTGTAGAGCTCATAGTTCTCGGCATTCAGCTCGGCAATATTGCTGAGGATGCGTAGCCCGATCTCTTTTTCTCCGGCGCCCAGGAACAGCTCTGCCGTATGGTAGTAGAACAGCGGCGTGTTCAGGTAGTCCTTACGCAGCTGCAAGTATAACGCATACCGGTTGGCAGGCGCCGCGGCTTTCAGCTCCCCGAGATATTTGGTGTCGACGTCGGCCTTCAGGATGGTGAAGCTCCCGCCGCCTGGTGCCGGTCCGGCCTCTTTATCTTCGTCTGTTCCCCGGACCCTCACCGCGGGTAAATACCCCGCATTCGAATTGCGCCTTACACCCATGCCCGTCACCACCACTTGATCCTGGCTGGCCGCCGGCGGAGCCGGACTCGCCTGCGCATGCACGATCATCTCACCTGAATTCGTGACAGTCCGCGTCTGCATGCCTGCGACAGATCCCCTTATAGTTCCCGTCTGTCCGCCCGATGAAGCCGCCCTGGGCACATAGGCCACCGTATCCGCCACGACCCCGCCCTGCCCCAAAGACCGCGCCTGCCGCTGGTTGCTGCCAGACCCTCCGCGATGTTCCATGGCTGGCGCATCCGGCTGTTGATTCGCCTGTGGCGCCTCATTCCACCAGCTCAGCAGCTCATTGAAGTACTGCTCCGCATTATCCGCCACTTGTCTGCGCAGGAAACCCCTGTTCTGCTCCCGCCCTTTCAGCAGCTGATCATATTGGTCCCTCAGCTCCAGCGGCGGCTCTATGTCATATGTCACATAATCCATGATGTTTTCCAGCACCATCAGGCTGGTATTGCGGGTGACGATCCCATAGCTCCTTCCCAGATGCTTGATATCCTCCTTGTTGTCTTCATAGTGCGTATCCAGCTCGGCAATCTTCTTCTCCGCCCAGATCCTCGAGACATTGGTCTCGCTGTCTTGCTGCCGGGCAAAGTCCAGCTCCACCTTCTCTTCCCGCACTACCCTTTTACCATAGCCGAATTGTAGCACAACGGTCTGTACCGGCTTGTAGCTGATACCAGCGACAGTCAGCCCGCCGGTAAGGGTCGTAGGCATGGAAGGATAGCTCTCTTCCAGCCCCTCCGCGTTCCTGACGCCCAAAAATTGCAGTGACTCGTAGGCCAGCAGCTCCCGGGCCTTGCCCGCCGCTACTTCATTCAGGTTGATCAGCTCTCCACCCGTCCGCTGGCTCAAAGCCTGCAGAAAGGGATAGTCGGCATCTGCCACCGCTACGATCGAATACACCGGCCTGTCGCCCACCTGTATCCTGTCGCTGCCGAAGCTGGAATGCCCGTCGCTGAAGAGCAGATACTCATCGCAGGGATAGTCCGCCAGGCGCAGAGCCCCGAACTGTGTGCCGCCATCATAGACGACCTCTTGCAGGGCCTTTTTCAGCGACTGCCAGCCACCGTTATGCACCGTGAATTTCCGGGACTCACCCACTTTATTGCTGAAGGACACCAGATCGACCGTTACATCCGCGAGCTTGGTTAGATAACCTTCCAGCAGCTCGAATTCCTTTTTCCTGTCGCGCCGCAGGCCGCTGAGCGATGCATCCCACAGAATAGCTATATGGTGCGGAACCGCCTTCTCTATGCGCTCCGGCTTGGGAAAAACGCTGGCGGCGTAGAAATAATGATTACCCACCTGCTGCATCAGGATCGCGCCTGCCCCGGTGGTCTGCGGGATGCGGATGGAAATGGGCTGATCGGCACGGTAGTCCTTCCACTTCTTCTCGACAGACCACACTTGTTTCCACTGCCCAAAGTCGAGATCCCCGCCGTTCTGCCCGTCAAGCTGAGGACGCTGCGACGCCCCGGGTACGCTGATGTGCAGGCTGAACTCTTCGATTGGATAGGTAAAAGCCAGCGGCAGCTTATACTGCAGATCCCTCTGGCCTTGCCAGGACAGCTCCTGCTCATAGCCGATCCTAACGACGCGCACGCCTTCGGCATTGATAGGATAAATGCGGGTCCGGAACGTATTGCCGTCCACCTTCTCCAGCAGGCCGGGATCGACACGCCGCCGTTCCGTATTCTCGAAGACCATGGTCGCCTTCGCCTTTTCTACCGGCACCGCCTCCCGCAATACCCCGTTGATGTCCAAAGCATAGCTGGATACAGGCACACCCTGGGGCAGCGGAAAATTCAGCTCCCCTTCCAGCGTTTGCTTACCGGAGTTCTTGAAGGTCATCGTCCAGGTAGTAGTAGCAATGGCGCCATCGATCACCACGTTCACCTCCAGTTTCTGCAGATAGACCAAATTGGATTCTTTCCCGTTCAGGAGCATGCTGGGCATTTGAGCATCCGCCGTAAAGGCCATCAGCAGAAAGATGCCGAAGCATCCGAAATAGTAGGATCGCATAGCTTTTTTTTTATTGGGATGCAGTCGCAACAAAAATTGCATAAGCCGATCCACCCGGTGGGACCCCCGCCACCCATTTTAACTCTTTCTTGACAATCCCGCCATACAACTTCCTGCCCCAAAACCGTTCTTATCCCAATAACTCTCCCAAGATCCGCATGAACACCTTTCTACCCGGTCGTTTCGCCTGATTCACTTGTAAAAAATAACATATGTCAGCCCCTGGCACCCGGAGGGTTAACCTCTTGCTCGTGTCCATCCTGCTGCTGATCTC
>JAMFRX010000046.1 GCA_026224995.1 Puia dinghuensis | reverse complement strand
CGGCCGGCCTGGCCTTCGCGATATGGGCTATTGCCGCGGCTGTCAGGAATCCGCCTCAGCCAGTCCATCAGGATTCGGTTGTCCAACAGGGGGCTGCCGATACGACGAGCCGCTCGGGGACCGCTGGCACCCAGATCGATACAACCGTGAAAATAGGGAATGGCGCACCAACAGGGCCGGACTCGACAAGAAAAACCGTCAACCTGCCGCCGCAGCAGGAGCCTAAAGTGGATATTACCTACAACCCTTCGGTGGGCGAACCACCCAAGAGCGGGATGATCAACATTTCAAAGATCGAAAGAGGGGCGGAAAGCCTGAAGGTCTTTTTCCTCCTGAAGAAGAGCTCAGGCGATGACGACAAGTCCACGTTCAGTATCTATGGACCGGAAAATCCGTCCAACTGTTTCTTTGTTGTGGTCAATGGCTATCCTTATCACCTGGTAAGCATCCATCCCAACGGGAAGAATCTTCAATTCGGTTCGTCAAGTAGTTTCCCCTTTACCGCGACTTTTGAAAAGATCCCGGAAGATGCCCGGGTGATCGATATCATCGAAGGCACGGACAGGGATAGGATGGAACAGAACTACTGGACCTTCCGGGAGGTGCATTTAAACTAAACCTTTTAAAAGATAAACCAAATGAAAAAAAGTAAATCGATCCTGCTCATAGCCTTGCTGACCGCAAGTGTTTTGACCCTTCGGGCGCAGGACCATACTGAAGAGGTTATCATGCAAACGGCCAACAAAGTAAAGCTGGCCCAAAGGGACTACCGGGTCGTGGAAAAGACCATTGCGGATATCCTCTTTCAGGACGATACAGTTGGCGAAAACCGGTTTTACAGCTATTATTTCTCCAGCTCAAAGCGATACCATCTGAACGTATTCGCCTCCAACCAGGATATCAGCTCCATCGGGGTTGCGGTCTACCTTTACAATGATGATCACAAGTGGGAGCTGGTGACACGGAATGCCACTACAGGCACCGATGTGACGCTCAACTTCGACCCGAAAGAGAGTAAGGTCTACTACCTCATCGTTACCGGCAGCCTGCGACAAAATGTAGGAAACACCTTCTTTAACCTCGTGATAGAAAGGGACTAACCCTTCGGACGCGTGAAAAATTAAAAAAGATGAAAAATACTATTCTTTTTATCCTTTTTCTTAGCCTGGCAGGCAAGGGTTTTGGCCAGCTGGGGACCAATGAATATTCCGCCGCTATCTTTAACCGCATCTCTATTTTTTATAAGGATATAAAAGCCACTTTCAAAGATACCCTTGTACTTCGCCGGGTGGAGACCGGTATCCTGGAGGAAGGGAAGGATAACCTTTTGGGATCGATACAAAGAAAGCTATACCAGGGAAATGGCTATTTAGTGGCTGCTTTTACCGACGCGAGAGTGAGAAATTACGAATTGAGATGCTATAAGAAGAACACGGAGACCGATAAATGGGACTTTGTAAAATCGATAACCGAGCCGGGCAGGAAGTCTGACGACAACCTGCTGGCTGATATGAAAGTGCTTTCCACGACCGCGACCGAAGACGGGACCTATATGTTCGAGATCGTCGCCGATAAGAACGTGGATAAAAGCACGTCGCGGTATGCCATTATGCTGTGGTCCGAACAGACCGCTGCCACCGGAAGTTCGGGCAATAGCGGTTCGGGTAACAGTGGTTCTGGCAACAACGGCGGAACCAGTGGCGGCAGCGGGGGAAGCACCTCTTCCGCTACGGCCAACAATACCTATTACAGTGTCGACAATGTGGACTACTGCGTATACGATTCCGTGCAGAAGAATTTTAAAATCTGCACCAACAAGCCGGATGCTTCCTCGCTGTTCGAATTAAATGCCAATGGGACGATGTTTACGCATACGACGGCCGATCTGACTTCGAGGTACTATGTCAAATCGAAGAAGTTCGACAAGGACCTAAACGTCTACGAGTACCAGGTGATGAGCGATGTTGGGAATGGGTATACTTTTTATGTGCCGGTCAGCGGAAGCGGGTTTTTCAGCATACTCAAGGATAACGGCAACCAGAGCTATCTCCTAAAGCATCATATAAAATCGTCCTGGACCGGCCAGTAAGGCTACTCGACCAGGAAGTGTTTGTTGCCGAAGACGCGGATGTCGCGTTTTTCGATGCCCGTGCGTTTCAGCACTTTGATGTAAGTCGTTTTCAGCTCGCTAACGTTTTCGATGCTCCATTGGCCGTTCTCGAAATTCAGCACGGCCTGGACCTTGGTGGTGATGGTATTGTTCCCTGGGTCGAGATTCATACGGTTGAGCAGGATCGGTTCGCCGCGGTAGGCGAGGTCGATGGCCTCGCCAGGCTCTGCGTTCACGTCAAGGGGTCTGAGGGTGCATTTGATCCCTTGATGATAGGGATCGATCGTTCCCGCGGTCGCCGGAGCAGGTGGCTGCTGTTTGTGCGCTTCCGGCCGGAGGGTCGTGGGTATCCCTTCTGAGGGAAACTGTTGCTGGCCTAATGCGTTCAAGACTTCCGTCCTGTCCAGTCCGATATAAATATAAAAGGCCAGGATGAAATAATCTTTAAAGGTGAGTTCCGGTTCCGGGGATTTGCTTGTATCGGTAAAGAGGAGCTTTCTTACAATATTGTCCGTTACTGTCGGCTGCCATAGGACCATTTTGTTCCTACCGGGCTTCCCCTCTTCTTCCAGGTATTTTTTCAGGGCTCGCCTGAAGGAGCTTTCTCCGATGTTACCGACATAGGTGCGCAACCGATCGGTATCCAGGTAGTCGGCGATATTCTCGGCGATATCGACATAATGTTTCATGGTGCCGGTGAGTTTTTTTTGATAAACTCCCGGGTCCTGGCGGGTGCGCTCACAATACTTCCGGATAACAGCATCCCTTAGAAAATTGACCTCCGGCTGGTCGATAGTCAAATTTGCCATTTACTGTAAATGTAAAGGATTTCCCCGATCATTCCTCCCCGTCGACGAGCACCTGGAGCAGGTTGAGCTGCTCGTCCAGGAGCACGAAGTCGGCGATGGCGCCGGGCTGGATAACGCCTCTTTTATTCTGTTCGCCGAGGACGGCGGCGGGGTAAAGCGAGGCCATCCTCAGGGCTTCCGGCAGGGGGATGCCGGCCTTCTCAACACCATTGCGAACGGCTTGCAGCATCGTGAGGGCGGACCCCGAAAGGGTGCCGTCGGGAAGGGTGTAGCGATCCTCTTTGAAAATATGCGGATATTCCCCGTATTGTACTTCGGCTACTGCATCCGTTATGAAGAACAGCCGGTCCTGCATCATCTTTTTGCTGATGCGCACGGATGCGAAGTCGACGTGTACGCCGTCGCAGACGATGCTGCTCCGGACGTCGTTGTTATCATAGATCGCCCCTACCATCCCGGGCTGGCGGCCCTGCAGGGGGGACATGGCGTTGAAGAAATGGGTGGCGGCGGGTATTCCCTGGTAGAAGCCGTTGACCGCTTCTTCGTAAGTGGCATTGCTGTGGCCGGCGGAAACGACGATCCCGTTGTTTAGCAGAAGGTCGATACATGCGCGGTCGCACTGTTCGGGGGCGAGGGTCATCATCCGGAAGACATCTTTTCCTTTCTGCAGCAGGTACCCAATCTCTTCCAGCGTAGGCTTCTTGATGAACTTTTCGATATGGGCTCCTTTCTTCACCGGGTTGATATAGGGGCCTTCCAGGTGGACGCCCAGCAGTCCCTTACCGCCGCCATTGCGGTATTCGCGGGCGACTTCCATGCCGCGGACGAACTTTTCTATGGAGTTGGTGGCCAGCGTGATCATGAATTGCGTACAGCCGCCCTGCAGGCAATATTCGTATACCGCTTCCAGGGCTTCCGTCGTCATCTCCGCGGAGAAGAGCTTTCCGTTGCCGCCATAGAT
>JAMFRX010000045.1 GCA_026224995.1 Puia dinghuensis | reverse complement strand
GGACGATCACCTGTTGGTCGTTCAGTTTCTGGTCGAAGGCGCTGACCTTTGCATCTATTGCGGCCAGGTTGGCTTCTATGGATTTCATCCGTTGATTGCCTTCCTTCATTTCTTGTAGCATGTCTTCCAGAATGTCTTTGAACATCTCTTCGTTCATAACAATAAGTTTAAAAATGTATTCGTTGCCGGTACACATGCCTGCGTACCTCTTCTTCCGCGCGTTCCTGGCTTTGGCGCTGCTCCTGCTCATGGCCTGGCCGCTCTTCCTCCTGCGCTAATCTCTGTCGCTGGTAGGACCCATTGTCGTCCGGCAATTCCTGCCGTTGGTTTAGCTCCTGCGCCAGCTTCTGCTCTTGCTCCAAGCGCAAAATTTCGTTTTGCTCTAGGATGCTTTCGATCTTCTTCCACGGATAATCCGCTTCGTACCCGCGAAGTGTTATCAATTTTTCGCTATAAAAGGCTATGCCGTTCTCATTCCGATAAATCTTATAGCCCCGTTGCTGCATCTGTTCTTCGAAAGCCGGAAAGCTGCAGGCCGTTTCCAACGCGCCGCCGATGGACTGCTTCAGGTGAATCACCCGGGGGTCCTGCCGCTCCTGCTGGCGTTGCTCCTGCGTCTGATAACACCTTGGACCCAGCGACTGGGTAAGTTGGTAATCCCATTCCGTTTGACGGCAGAATTGATGGATTTCGGCAAATAGGTATAGATCATTATTGATTTTACCCTCGAAGTCGATCCGGTTGGCCAGGATATGCACGTGCTGATGGTCCGTATCCTTATGCAGGATGGCGAGGTATTGATGGTCCTCGAAACCCAGCGCCCTGGCACAGCCGGCGGAGACGTCAGCCCATTGGCTGTTGCTCAGCCGGTCCTGCGGCGGAAGTCCCAGCGTCACGTTCAGATAGGGCTCGCAGACATTTTGGTTCAGCTGCACGACTTCTCTAAACTGCTGGACCAGCTCCCGCTGGCTCCCATAGCATTGGTTGAAGCGGATGATTTCCGCCCGCTGTTTGTACGCCACCTTTCGTTCTTCGCCCTCACGGGCCGGGGTAAGCTTATCTTTTAAGCAATAATCCAGAGAACTTCGGAGAGATGAACTCTTTTTTACAATGCCTATCATGGAATTAAATTTTTGATTTGTTTGACCAGTACCTGTGTTTGCCGGATGACATCCTTTGCTTCCGCCCGTTCCAGGGCATTGAAGTTCTCGCCATCCAACCGCTTCCGGCTAAAAGGATCGAGCAAAGCGGCCACCTGCATCAGCTGGCTCACCGCTGCCAGCACGTCCGGCGGAACTACTTTGGGTTTCTTGGGATACCCCTGCAGCAGCATGCCATGCAAGTACCTCGATACGGGTTGTCCGGCCTTCCTGGCGCAGACCTCGAGATACTTTTTTTCCAGCACGGTGCACGGGACTGAAATCCAGACGTCTTTTCGATTTTTAGGTTGGGTGTACATGAGCGTTGCTATTTCCTTAAGAAACAACAAACTCCATGCGAAAGTCCATCATGGACTGATCATGGATTGGGCGACATTGATGCTCATGGAGTCAACGTTGCCGCTCATCCACCGGCTGTGTCATAGCGACGGAGAGCCCGTCAACTTTTCATCTGACAGCTTGTCCATAGAAGAATTCGGTAAGAGCGGCGAGCAGCTGCTGCTCTTTGCGGGGATCTCCCCTTCGTAGCTCAAAGTTGGCCTCCGAGATCTTCTTCTGAAGCGTATTCACTTGCAATTTCTTCAGCTCTTTTATCTGCCGAAGGATCGCCGCCAGGTCGACGGTGCTGAATTGCGTGAACAAAGGGTTATCCGGCTTGCCCGGCGTATGCAGGTCTTTTACCAGGATCAACAGCTGGATGAACCGTTCCAGGTGGTGCTTACCATTGACCACTATATTGCCGGAATACGATTCCACCAGGTCATACACGGCCGACTCGACGCCCGGCGAAAGTGGTGCATCCCCTACGACCGGCTCGCCGATCGCCTGCCGCAATAAGCCCTCTTGTTCCGCTACCCATGACAAGACCAGTTCCAGCTTGGCTCGATACGTATTCCTACGCTTCCCCATCCGCTTGACCTGGCCCTCGGCCTCGAAGCGGAGAAAACGGAGAAATGCCGGCTTGTCAGGGTACGCCGAAAAATGAAAATCCAGATAGCGCGCTATGTCGGACCCGTGGTATACGTCTAGCTTTTCGAAAAGCTCCCAACGATAGCGGTTCCAAGCCGGCGGCTTAGGGAAATACAGGTAAAAGTCGGGGACGTAGGGCCCGATCTTGTATTGAAAATAGGGGATAAAAGCGGCTGGGCTTTTATCATAAGGCCGAAACCCGAAGGCGGTGATGAGCGCACGAAAGAACAGCCGATCCATTAATTTTCCGGACATAACAGTTTCATTAAGATAAGACCGACAATTTAATGGAAAGCCCAGATTAAAAAAATACCACTTTGGGCTTGTCCGTTTTGGCGAAGCCTAAATCGCCCTATTTACCGCTGGCCAGATATTTGTATACCCTTAACCAAAAACACCCTAATTTTGTGCCTTCTTAGGTTTCACATTACTATTTTTCTCTATGATAATCATATTGTTTTTCGTGGCCCACTGGTTCCTGTCCCTATTTTCACAAACATTCTTCCTGCACCGGTATGCTTCGCATAAGATGTTTAAAATGAATAAGTTCTGGGAGAAATTCTTCTATACCTTCACCTTCCTGACCCAGGGCTCCTCCTTTCTCAACCCCCGCGCCTACGCCATCCTCCACCGGATGCACCACGCCTACAGCGACACCGAGAAAGACCCGCACTCTCCCCATTTTTTTAAGGATGTGTGGTCCATGACGATCCAGACGAAGAACATCTACATGGACTATTTGCTGCACAAGAAGGAACCCGAACCCGCTTTTCGCGGCAATTACCCCAGCTGGCCGGTCATCGACCGGATCGGCGATCTGTGGGTAACAAGGATTTCTTTTGGTTTATTATACGTCGCTTTCTATGTCGCCTTCGCGACCCATTGGTGGATGTTCCTGTTACTGCCGATCCATTTCTTCATGGGGCCCATCCATGGCGCCACCGTCAACTGGTGTGGTCACAAATACGGCTATTCCAACTACAACAACGATGACCATAGCAAAAATTCCCTGCCGATGGATTTTCTGATGATGGGTGAGCTGTTCCAAAACAACCATCACAAAAGTCCCAACGACGCCAACTTCGCCAAGAAATGGTTTGAGTTAGATCCCACCTGGCAGATCATCCGCGCCCTGAACGCCGTGCATATTATCCGGCTGAGGAAACAGCCTATACGTCGGCCATTAAAAATAGACGGGAAAAGGGTGGAAGAGCCCCAGGTAGAAGAAGTAGAAGTATGATAGTGACCATCCTTCTCTGCCTCCTGGCCTGCTGCGCCATCATGGTAGCCGCATGGCTCTGGGCCCATCGCATCCATAACGCCGGCGTAGTCGACGTCTTCTGGGCCTTCAACTTCCCCGTCATCGCCATCATCGCCTATTTCTCCTCCCCCGGCTGGGACCCGCGCAAGCTGGCCATCTGTGGGATGTTCATCGTTTCCGGCATCCGCCTCGGCACCCACCTCGCCATCCGCGTGATCGGTCACCTTGACGAGGAAGAAGGTCGCTACCGCCAGCTCCGCAAAGAGTGGGCGCCCAACCCCGACCGCAAATTCTTCGGGTTCTTCCAGCTCCAGGCCCTCAGCAACGTCCTGCTGGCAACACCCCTGTTCATCGCTTCCGCCCATGCCAGCCAACAATTCTCCCCCCTGGAGATCGCCGGCATCGCTCTGTGGGGTATCGCCTTCTGCGGCGAGACCATCGCCGACCGCCAGCTGGCCGCCTTCAAAAAAGACCCCGCCGGCAAAGGCAAGGTCTGCGACGCCGGCCTCTGGAACTACTCCCGCCACCCCAACTACTTCTTCGAATGGCTCCAGTGGACGGCCTGGTTCGTCTTCGCCCTGGGCTCTCCTTATGGCTGGCTGGCGGCCATAAGCCCGCTCTCCATCCTCTACCTCCTGCTAAAGGTCACCGGCATTCCGGCGACCGAAGAGCAATCCCTGCGCTCAAAAGGTGAGCTGTATAAAAACTATCAGCGTGAAACCAGCGTATTTATACCGTGGTTTAAAAAGCACCCCTGAAAAGCGCTCATGTGGTATACTTCGCTAATAGAAAAAGATATCTTCCCCGACTTCGTGCTGCGTAGCGGCATCCGCCGCCTGCTCCGTCAACGGCTGCGCGAAGAGGACCAGGGCAGCCCTGAAGCGCAGCAGGCACATTTGTCGGCGCTCATCGCCCAGCTGAAGGCCTCCCCCATCGCCGTGAACACCATCGACGCCAACCAGCAGCATTACGAAGTGCCCACCCGCTTCTTCGAATACTGCCTGGGCCGTCACCTGAAATATTCCTGTGGCTATTGGTCGCCGGGCGCCACGGATCTGGACATCGCGGAGCGGACCATGCTGGAGCTCACCTGCACCCGCGCCCAGCTGGCCGATGGCCAGGACATCCTGGAACTAGGCTGCGGCTGGGGCTCCCTGTCCCTATATATGGCAAAACATTACCCGGGCAGCCGCATCACCGCCGTCTCTAACTCCCGGACACAAAAGGAATACATCGACAGCCGCATCGCCGCCCTCGGCCTCACCAACCTCATGGTGATCACGGCCGATATGAATGCCTTCGAGCCCCCAGCCGCCGCCTTCGACCGCGTCGTCTCCGTGGAGATGTTCGAGCACATGCGCAACTACCAGCTGCTCCTGCGGAAAGTGGCCTCCGCCCTCCGCCCCGATGGAAAGCTCTTCGTCCACATCTTCACCCACAAGCAATATACCTACCTCTTCGAGGTAAAAGATGAGTCGGACTGGATGAGCCGATGGTTCTTCACCGGCGGGATCATGCCCTCGTATGACCTGCTCTTCTCTTTCAACCAAGACCTCACGGTCGCAGAACATTGGCAGGTCAACGGCACCCACTACGCCAGGACCGCGGAAGCCTGGCTCCGCAACATGGACGAACATAAGGTAGATATTCTCCCGCTTTTCGACCAGACCTATGGCCGGAAGGACACGATCAAATGGTGGGTACGCTGGCGCCTTTTCTACCTCGCCTGCGCCGAGCTCTGGAACTACAACGAAGGAAAGGAGTGGCTCGTCAGCCATTACCTCTTCCATAAAACCAATCCCATCCCATGAGAACGGCGATCATCGGCACGGGCATAGCGGGCATGGGCTGCGGCTATTTCCTCCATCGCCACGACGACCTCATCTTCTTCGAACAGAACGATTATATCGGCGGCCATACCAACACCGTGACCATCGACGAGGCCGGAAGCCCAGTATACGTCGACACCGGCTTCATGGTCTTCAATTTCCAAACCTATCCCAACCTCTGCCGGCTCTTGGAAGCGATACAGGCGCCCGTGAAGAAGACCAACATGTCCTTCAGCGTGCAGCATAAGCCTTCGGGCCTCGAATACAGCGGTTCCAGCCTCAACCACCTGTTCGCGCAGCGCCGTAACCTCCTGAACCCGGCCTTCCTCCGCATGCTCTGGCAGATCCGCCGCTTCAACACCGAAAGCCCGCTCATCCTCGACGACCCCAACTATGCCGGCTATTCCCTCGGCCGCTATATCCAGGAAAAAGGGTTCGGCGCCGATATGCTCTGGAAATACCTGATCCCCATGAGCTCGGCCGTATGGTCGACACCCATGGAGAAGATGCTGAACTTTCCCGCTACGACCCTCATCCGCTTCTTCCTGAACCACGGCTTCCTGGGATTGAATACCCAACATCAGTGGTATACGCTCGACAAGGGCAGCCAGTCCTACCGCGAGCTGCTGATCGCCCCCTTCCGCGATCGCATCCGTACGGGCACAAAGGTCGTCCGCATCCGCCGCGAAACGGCGAACGCCCAGGCTGCCGGCCCAGCTCAAAACCCCGGCGTCCTTCTCACCACCGCCGACGGCGCTATCCATCGTTTCGACCGCGTGATCCTCGCCTGTCACGGCGACCAGGCCCTCTCCCTGCTGGAAACCCCCAGCGTAAAACAACAAAGCCTCCTGAGCACATTCCGCTACCAGCACAACAAAGCCGTCCTTCATACCGACACATCGGTGATGCCCCGGACCCGCCTGGCCTGGTCCAGCTGGAACTACCGTATCCGCGAACAACAAGGCCGCCTCCTGCCCAGCACCATCTACTGGATGAACCGCCTGCAGAGTGTGTCACCACACCGGCAATATTTCGTCTCCATCGATCCGCACGACGACCTGGATGCCAAAAAGATCCTCAAAGAGATCGATTACGAACATCCTCTCTTCGATGGACCGGCGATCCGCGCCCAGCAACAGCTCCAGCAGCTCAACGCCGAAGGGCCTGTCTATTTCTGTGGCAGCTACTTCAACTACGGCTTCCACGAAGACGCTTTCACGAGCGCCCTCCGCCTCTGCGCCCTCCTCCGCGGGTTTGGCGATCCGGACAATTTATGGACAAATGCTTCCACACAAGAACCCTAAGCGGCCAGGCCTCGTATATTAATGTGATGAACTCCTGTCTCTACAAGGCCCGGGTGATGCACCACCGTCTGGCTCCCAGGCCGCACAGATTCGATTACAAGGTCTTTCTCTTCTGCCTTGACCTGGAAGAGCTGGATACCCTGTCCGCACGATTGCGCTGGCTGAGCCACAACAGGTTCAACCTATTTAATTTCCGCGACAGCGACCACCTGCAGCTGCCCGCGGGCAACCCCGACACAGCCGCAGACATCCGCCAGCACCTAAGCACCTACCTCCAGTCACACGATATCCAGACCAATCCCTCAATAGGCCGGATAATGCTCCTCACCAACTGCAGGACACTGGGCCATCAATTTAATCCCGTTTCTTTCTATTTCATCTACGACCAAAGTGACCGCCCCCTCTGCTCGGTGGTGGAGGTCGGCAACACCTTCGGCGAGATGAAGCCCTATTTCGTCGGACCGGACGCCCTTCATGGCAGCACGTTCCGGCAGAAGACCCGCAAATATTTTTATGTATCTCCCTTTAGCGATATGGACACCTGGTTCGACTTCGACCTTTCCCTCCCCGAAGAAAAGCTGCGGATAAAGATCGACGACTACGACGCGGAAGGCCACCGGTTCTTCATCAGCTCCCTTACCGGCCGCCGCGTGCCGCTCACGGACGCCAACCTGCTTCGCTATTTCTTCAGCATCCCCTTCATCACCCTCAAGGTGATCGGCCTTATCCATTGGGAAGCCTTTAAGCTCTGGCTCAAAAAGATCCCCTTCCACCGCAAGGCGGCCAATGCCGACCTGCAAAAAGGGGTATACCGACCCTACCGCCGGTAAAATCAACGACACCATGCAAAACACATTCATACTATCCCGCCGCCACCGGCGTAACCTGTACCAGGATATCGTCCTGCGGCTGATGAGCCGCATGGATAAGGGCAGGCTCGAAGTAGAGCTGCCCGACGGCCACCGCTTCGTCATCGGCGAAGAGCCTGAGCTGGTAAGCGCCCGCATCCGTATCCGGGACGCGAGCTTCTTCAAATGCTGTATCCTCTATGGAGATATCGGCTTCGGCGAAGCGTATGTGGAAGGTCTCTGGGACACCACCGACATCACGGCAGTGATCAGCTGGGCCCTTCTCAACGTAGACAGCGCCCCGGGCCTCTCCGGGAGCGGTACCCGCGCCCTGCTCATCAACATCCTGAAGTGGTGGAACCGCCTCCAGCACGGCAAGAGAGCCAATACCCTGCCCGGCTCGCGCCGCAATATCTCCGAACACTATGATCTCAATAACGAATTCTTCCGCCTCTTCCTGGACCCGACGATGACGTATTCCAGCGCCTATTTCCATCGCGATGGCATGGACCTCGAAGAGGCGCAGCTCGCCAAATACCAACGCCTCTGCGACCAGCTCCGCCTCTCCGCCTGCGACCACGTGCTGGAGATCGGCAGCGGCTGGGGCGGCAACGCCATCTATATGGCCAAACACTATGGCTGCCGCGTCACCTCCCTCACCATTTCCGAAGAACAATATCGCCTGGCTACCCAACGCGTGAAAGACGCAGGCCTCGACGCCAGGGTCACCATCCTGCTGGAGGATTACCGCAATTTCAGCGGAAGCTTCGATAAGATCGTCTCCGTAGAAATGCTGGAAGCCGTAGGCCATCGCTACCTGGATGCCTATTTCCGCAAGTGTCACGAATGGCTGAAAAAAGACGGCATCCTCGCCCTGCAGGTGATCACCTGCCCGGACTCGCGGTATGAAAATTTGCGTAAGGGGGTCGACTGGATCCAAAAACATATCTTCCCCGGCAGCCTCCTGCCTTCGGTGAGCGCCATCAACGCCTCCGTCAACCGAACCGGAGAGATGAGCCTCGTCGACCTGAAGGATTTTGGGCTTCACTATGCCGCGACCCTCAGGGTCTGGTTCCTTCAGTTCAACAGCCGCCTGGCCCAGATCAGGGAAATGGGCTTCGACGAACGCTTCATCCGTAAATGGAATTACTACCTGTGCTATTGCGAAGCCGCCTTCCGCATGCGCAACATCCACGTAATGCAGCTCGTGTATACCCGCCCCAACAACATGGGTCGTTAGCCGGTCGGCCGCTCCTTAAAGCGGCTGAAGAACAGCATGGCCAACATACACAACACCATCCCGCATACACCGTTGAGACGCAAGCCGCGATCATTGCCGGGATCCTTTCCATAGATCGTGAGGAAAGCAAACAACGCAATGCCCAGCGTCTGCCCCAGTTTGACGAAAAGATATTTCACGGCGAAGAACATACCTTCGCGGTTCTCCCCCGTCTCTACCGCATCATGCTGCGCTATCTCCGCTAAGATCGCATTCGGCAGGATACCCAGGCTGGCCAGGGGAAAGGCGGCACAGATCACCAGCGTATAGATCTGGGCATGCGGCGAGGCCGGCACCTTCCCCAGAAAGTAGACGCCGACAAAGATGACGCTCAGCAAACCGAATGAGCACAGGACTACCGGCTTCTTCCCCCACCGCGCAGCCAGATAGTTTATCAGCGGATAGAAGACCAGCGATGCCAGGACCATCGTCCCCATGAACATGCCGCCTTCGGACTCCGGCAATCCCAGCAGCACCGTAACGAAATAAAGGAGCCCGCTGCTAATGATGCTAAGCGCCATATAATAGCTGAAGTCGGAGATCAGATAATACCTGAAGTTGGGGTTGGCAAAGGTTTGACGAATGGCCGGCCATATCGGCAGATGAGATGGCTTGCTGGCGGAATAACGCCGCTCGTCGATGGTGAGCACGGGGATCAGAAGGATCACAGCCGCCAAAGCGCATTGCCCGGCGATGGTCATCTGCAATGCCGTCTCCCTGTCGGTGATATGAAAGCTCCGTTGTACTAAGTCGGCAAAGTTGTTGCTCAGCGACGCCACGATGATCCCCAGCACGAAGCCTACCTGCTGGAAGCTGGAAAGCCGCACCTTCTCGGCAGCGGTATCCGCCATTTCCGGCAGCAACGCATTATAAGGGATGATATAGGTGGTTGCGGACACGAAGAACAGGATCATCGTCACCGTCAGCCAGCCCGCATTGTGCATCGTGGCGGCCCTTTCCAGCGGATGGAAGGTCAGGAAGCAGAAGACGGCCGCGGGTACAATGGCGACCCGCATAAAAGGGATCCGCCGCCCCCGTTTGTTCCTGCTCTTGTCGCTCAGCGAAGCGATAAAGGGATCGTACACTGCATCCACCAGCCTCCCCGAAGCCGCGATGATGCTCAGGATATTGAGGACCCCGAACAACAGCACCTGCGGGACAAGCTGGATCAGGCCGGCATTGTTGGGCGGCAGGTAATAGTACGGCAGCATGACGATTATGGTATTGGTCAGCATGCTCCAGCCCATCATCCCGGCAGCATAGCACAATTGTTTACCCAATGGCAATTTTTCCCTCGGCATACTGCAATATCCGACTATTCCCGGATAATGCGGCTAGCCCGAACGGATCGACTTTCGCTAATGCGTACCTTTGCACCATGAAAGCCATCTGGATCACCCGAAAAGGCGGCCCCGAAGTACTCGAGCTCCGCGATACGCCTACCCCCGTCCCGGGCCCGGGAGAAGTCCTCATCCGGGTAAAGGCAGCGGGCCTCAACCGAAGCGATGTCTACTCCCGCACCAGCAACGCCTACGGCAAAGAAGACGCGGAGATCCCGGGACTGGAAGTGTCAGGGACCATCGTCTCCTGCGCACCCGACGCGCCCCGCTGGAAACCCGGCGACGAGGTCTGCGCACTGGTCACAGGCGGCGGCTATGCGGAATATGTGGCCGTGCCCGCCGGCCAATGCCTGCCCATCCCCCAGGGCTGGACGCTCGAAGCAGCCTCCTCCCTGCCGGAAACGGTCTTCACGGTCTGGCTCAACGCCTTCCGCACGGCCCATCTTAAGAAAGGAGAGAATTTCCTCGTTCACGGTGGCAGCGGCGGCATCGGCGCTACCGCCATCCAGCTGGCTGCCGCCCTCGGCATCCCCGTGTATGCCACCGCCGGCACGGACGAAAAATGCCGCTGGTGCGAATCCCTGGGAGCCGCCCGCGCAGTGAACTATAAATCCCAGGACTTTGAAGAAGCATTCAAAACGATCGGCATCGACGTCATCCTGGACATGACGGGCGGCGACTTCACCCCCAAGAACCTCCGATTGCTGCGCGACGACGGCCGCCTCGTCTATATCAATGCCATGCGCGGCCGCGAAGCGACGATCGACATCAGCCGGATCATGGCCCGGCGGCTAACCATCACCGGCAGCATGCTCAAGCCGCGGGACGCCGCCTTCAAATCCGCGCTGGCCGCGGAGGTAGAGCAGCACGTCTGGCCCCTCATTGCCCGGGGCGCTCTCAAGCCACTGATCTACGCTACTTTCCCACTTGAACAGGCCGCGGCGGCCCAGCAGCTTATGGAGACCAGCACGCACCAGGGGAAGATAATTTTAATTATAAATTAAAATTACATCCCCTCATCCCCCACCCTTACTTCCGGCTCATGCGTCACTGGAAAGTTGCAGGAGCTGGCAATATAACAATGTTTATGAGCCTGGTGATGAAGCTCCATGGCTTTATTCCCCATTCCTGCCTCGCTCACGGTGACCACCGGCCGCAGGACGACGGCGGTAAAATGCCCGCCCCCTTCTCCTGTCTCTTCCATCGTCCCCTCCGCATAGTCATGGTAATCGACGACGACCACCCCATTGACGGAGCAAAGATGCAGGTACCACAGCATGTGGCACGCAGATAAAGACCCCACTAATAATTCTTCCGGATTGTATCGCCGCGGGTTCCCGCGGAATGAAGGATCGGACGAGCCGGGGATCTCCGGCTTGTCGCCGGCTACGAGCACATGATCCCGGTCGTATGCAGTATAATCCGTCGTCCCCTCACCCCTGTTGCCAGTCCAGTTGAGCTGGGTGGTGTAATGATGTATTTTCCCCATAGGCCGGTAAAGTTACCGGAAATCGGGCTAAGCCCTGCCGATTGGCTGGTCCATTCCCTGATGACTGGCCCTGACCCACCGCCTGATATTGCTATGCCCCGGCCGGCACCGGCCGGTATCCCCGGCTGACACCCTCCTCCAGCACATAAATGCGGTCGGCCAGCTGCGTCAGCGAATCCTTATGAGAGATCACCAGGATACCTGCCCGCCCTTTGTAACGCTGCAGTACGCCGATGACGAACTGCTCGGTGGCGGCATCCATGGCAGAGGTAGGCTCATCCAGCAACAGCAGCTGCGGGCCGGCAAGCAGGCACCGCGCGAGCGCGAGCAGCTGCCGTTGGCCGCCGGATAAGGCCACCCCACCCTCGCCTAAGATGGTGGCATAAGATTGCGGCCATTGTTCAAAATAATGGTCGAACCCATACTCCCGGCAAAAATCCAGGAGCCGCTGTACGTCGGCCTGTGGATCCAGACAGAGATTCGCCAGCAGGGCGCCGCTGAAGACCGCGATGTCCTGCGGCACCACGCCGATCAGCCCGCGCCAGGCACGGATGTCGATCTCCGACAGCTCCTGCCCGTCACAGCGGATACTCCCGCCATCATAAGGATAAAAGCGCTGCAGCACCTGCAGTAACGTGCTCTTCCCCTGGCCGCTCTCCCCGGCTACCGCGACGATCTCGCCCTTTCTCACTTCCAGCGACACGTTCTGCAGCAATAGCTTGCGGCCCGGAAAACGAAACCCTATGTTCTCCAGCGTCAGCTGACGAAATACCTCGGGGGCCGCTATGCTGCCCTCCCGCGCCGACGGCTCGGGCTCCGGCTCCATGGATGGCGGCTCGAATTCCGGCTCCAGCAAGGTGAACTCATACAGCCTGTCCAGCGCCACAGCCGCTTCCTGCACCTGCAGATTGGTCAGCGCCACGCTGACTATCGTCTGCATCAGCACGCCGGCGAGCTGAAGGATAGCCAGCAGCCCTCCGATACGCAGCGTGCCATGCAGCACCCTCACCGACGCCCAGCCAATGATGCCCAGCAGGAACAAGGACGTCACGACCTCCAGGAGCAGGCTGAACCGGATCCTAGTCCTGCCCAGCTGCCGGACGGCATCCTGCAGAGAACGAAAGAACCCGGCCGCAGTAGCTGCAAACAAGGGCTGACGGTTCATAGCCTTTATCGTCTGCATGCCCCTGATGCTGTCCACATAGTTGCTTTCATTCCGCGCATGCGCGATCATGACGTCGCGCTGCCCCTGCACGATATCCCCCTGGAAATAGTGGACGATGCCGAAGATGACGGGTATCATGCAAAGACAGCCTAACGCGATCGGCCAGCAATAAACGAATAGAAAGGCAAGCGTGATCACCAGCAACAGGCTCTGGATGGCCATATCGCCAAGGACATAGCTCACGGCCTGCTGGATGCGGAGACTGTCATTCAGACGCGCCGTAAGGTCGCCAGTCTGCCGCTGATCGAAGAAGCTCTTACGGAGATAGAGTATGGATCGATAAAAACGTCCCATGATCCGCAGGTTGAAACCATAGCCCTGGCGGATCAGTAAGTCCTGTCGGAGATAGGAGAAAACACCTTTCAGCACGAGCAGCATCCCCAGTGAAGCCAGCCCGAGATACAAAGCGGTGAACCGCCGCCCGGGTAGGATCTGATCGATCAGCTGCTGGCTAAAGATGGCGGTGCTCAGGCTCAGCAGCGAACAAACGGCCCCCAGCGCTAACGCAACATATAGCAGGTGCACGTCTTCCTTGAGCATCTCCCTGAGGAAAAAGAATTTCTTGCGCCGCTGCTGCTGCCACTGCTCCAGCCGCTCCCCCGGCTCCAGCAACAACAGGGTATGGCTCGTCCATAGCTTCTTGAGCTCTTCCGCACTGAGGTATTCCAAGCCCTTCACAGGATCACCAATGAGATAGAGTCCCTTGACCTCTCCCGGATAGTATACCACAAAATGTTGCAGCACGCCGTCCGGCGTAACATGCAGGATACAGGGGTTACGGACATCGTCCAGATCGCTGAGGCCGCCTGCACGCGCGCCCTGTGGCTTGAGCCCTGCCTGTAGCGCCGCATGGTGAAGGCCCAGGAGGGTCGTGCCCTGCCGTGCCGTGCCGCTCCATTCCCGCAGCCGCTCCAGGGGGATATCCGCCTTGTAATAGCTCAGGACATTGCGCAGACAGGCAGGTCCGCAATCCTGGTGATCATGGCTCAGGCGGAAGTCGCCACGACATCGGCGACCGTGGATCGGTCGAGCGACGCCCGTTCACCGAGCGTGCGCTGATCGATGTCGGGATCGGCGAGGAGACTGTTGAGGACCACGAACTGGGGTGGAGTGGTCTCGGTGGAGACCGTCG
>JAMFRX010000346.1 GCA_026224995.1 Puia dinghuensis | reverse complement strand
GGGAGACGGCCCGCCAGGGGGGGAAGGACATGGACAACGGGCAAAGGCCGCGCTGGCCTATGCTGGTGCTGCGGACGCCCAAGGGCTGGACGGGTCCTAAATTCGTAGATGGATTGCCGGTAGAAGGCTCGTTCCGTTCCCACCAGGTTCCTCTGTCCGACCCGGCCGTAAATCCAGAGCACCTGCAGCAGCTGGAAGCCTGGATGAAAAGCTACCGGCCGGAGGAGCTGTTCGACGAAAGGGGAGCGCTGCGGCCCGAGCTGGCCGAGCTAGCGCCCGTCGGCGACCGGCGCATGGGCGCCAATCCCCATGCCAATGGCGGCCTGCTTCTGAAAGACCTGCTGATGCCGGACTTCCAACAGTTCGGCGTCAAGATGACTGGCCATGGGCAGGTGGCGGCCTCCGATACCCTTGTTTTGGGAGGGTTTCTGGCGGAAGTCATCCGCTACAACGCGGAGCAGCGCAATTTCCGCATCTTCGGCCCCGACGAGACCCTGAGCAACCGGCTTGACAATGTATTCAAGGCCACCAACCGGCAGTGGGAAGCGGAGATGACCGACCAGGACCAGTACCTGGCACGGGACGGGCGGGTGATGGAAGTGTTGAGCGAGCACCAGTGCGAGGGCTGGCTGGAGGGCTATCTGCTGACGGGGCGTCATGGGCTGCTCAACAGCTACGAGGCTTTTATCCATATCATCGACAGCATGTTCAACCAGCATGCCAAATGGCTCAAGGTGACCCTGGGACTCCCCTGGCGGCGGAAGATCGCCTCCCTGAACTTCCTGCTGGCCTCGCACGTCTGGCGGCAGGACCACAATGGCTTTACTCACCAGGATCCGGGTTTCATCGACCATGTGATGAACAAGAAGGCGGAGATCGTCAGGGTCTATTTGCCGCCCGATGCCAACTGTCTGCTCTCGACCATCGACCATTGCCTGCGCAGCCGGCATTATGTCAATGTGGTGGTTGCCGGCAAGCATCCGGCGCCGCAATGGCTGGGGATGGAAGAAGCGGTGCTTCATTGCACCAAGGGCGTCGGCATCTGGGGTTGGGCCAGCAGCGATCAGGATGCCGAACCGGATGTGGTGATGGCGGCTGCGGGCGATGTGCCGACGCTGGAGATCCTTGGCGCCATCTCCATCCTGCGCAAGAACCTACCCGACCTCAAGATCCGGATGATCAATGTGGTCGATCTCATGAAGCTGCAGCCCCAGAGCGAGCATCCGCACGGGCTGAGCGATTTCGACTTCGATCTGCTGTTTACCCGCAACAAGCCGGTGATCTTCGCCTATCATGGCTATCCCTGGCTCATTCACAGGCTGACCTACCGGCGTGCCAACCACGACAACATCCATGTACGCGGATATAAGGAAGAGGGGACGATCACTACGCCTTTCGATATGACCGTATTGAACGATATGGACCGTTTTCACCTGGTGATGGATGTGATCACCCGGCTTCCGCAGCTGGGTCAGCGGGCGGCCTATCTGAAGCAGGAGATGGAGGATATGCTGATCCGGCACCGGCAGTATATCCGCGAAGAAGGAATCGACATGCCGGTGATCCTGAACTGGAAATGGGAATAAAAAAAGGGCCACGGCCCTTTTTTTATTATTGAGGAAGTATCAATATCGTTTGATAGGCTTTGGACTTTCCGTTGGTCCAGCTGAGCTGGTAGGTTCCCGGAAGCAGGTTGGGCACGTCGATACGTTGAAGCGCGATGCCGGCAGGCTCCTCCAATGTCATCAGCACATAGCCCGACATATTCGTCAGCATGAACTTAGAGGTGGTGGTGATATCGGGAACGTCGACATAGAAGAACCCATACAGCACCGGGTTAGGATGGACGGGCATCGCCACCCCGCTGGGCTGGAGGGAGATGGTCGCGCTATAGGTAAAGGCCGTCGTAGTATCCTGCATTTTGAGCCGGTAGTAGTTAATGCCTACGCTTGGTCTGGGGTCGGTGAAGGTATACGTATGACCCGTACCGCCGGTCTTCTTGGAGCTTACAGTATCGATCAGGGAGAACGTGGTGCTATCGACGCCCCGTTCTATGGCGTAGTAGGCGATGCCGGCATCGTAGACTGACGTCCATTGCAGCTGCGGTTTGTTGCCGTTGAGCGAACCGCTGAACGACACGAGCTCGAAAACGCCCGGGGTAGAGCCGCTGCTCGTATTGACATAGAGGAAGCCGTTGAGGGAGTCTGCCGACGTGGTGTTGACGACCTTCACCTCACCTGAGGCGCCGTTGCTTACGACGGCTACGATCTGTGTATCCGAGTTCGCTTTGAAGGCTATGGCTGGAACGCCGCCGAAGCTGACGCCGGTGGCGCTCAGCAGATCGGTGCCGCTGATGGTCACCGAGGTACCCGCTCCGCCTTGTTGCGGGGTGAAAGCGGTGATCTTAATAATAGACGGCGGCGGGGCCGTATAGCTGGTGTAGGTAAAGCCGGTCAGGGAGTCTGAACCGCTGCCGCCGCTCACGGACACCCTGCCGGAAGCGCCGGACCCTACGATAGCGATGATCATCGTGTCCGAGAATATGGTGACGTTTTCGGCCGGCACGTCGCCGAAGCTAACGGCTGAGGTAAGCGAAAGGCCCACGCCCTTGATGGTGACGTTGGTGCCGGTGGTTCCCGTAGCGGGTGAGAATGAATAGACGGTCAGCGGCAGTGGTAGAGCATAAGTGAATCCGGCAAGGGCGGAGGAACCTGTCGTCGACGTTACATTGACGGCGCCTGTTGCGCCGGAGGCCACGACTGCCGTTACCTCGTTATCCGATATGACGGTGAAGGAGCTGGCGGCTATCCCGCCGAAGCTTACGGTGGAAGTGCCGGACAGGTTGCTGCCTAAGATGGTTATGGTAGACCCGGTGGTACCTGAGGTCGGCGAGAAGCTGGTGACTACCGGCTGCGGCAGCCCATAGGCGAAGCCGGCGAGGGTGGCGGTGCCCGCAGGGGCTACTACGCTCACGACGCCGCTGGTCCCGGTGCTTACGGTGGCGGTTATGGTGGTGGATGACACCACGGTAAAGGCGGATGCCGGTGTGCCGCCGAAGCTCACGGCGGTGGCGCCGGTGAAGTTGGTGCCTGTGATCGTGATGACCGTTCCATTGATACCCGCAGCGGGAGAAAAGGTCGTAATGGAGGTTGCGGTGGGACTCTGGTTGCGGAGCACTGTGATGAAGCCTCCACCATTGTTGTCGGCAACGGCCAGGTCGGGCATGCCGTCCCCGTCCAGGTCCGCCGCTACGACGGAGATGGTGGCATCGCCCGTGGGGTAGTCGACATGGGTGCCGACGGATATCGTGCCGGACACGCTCAGGTTATGGAATACCGATACGGAATTGTCGGCGGTGTTGGCAACGGCAATATCGGGCTTGCCGTCACCGTCGAGATCGCTGATCGTAACGTCATCGGGGTTGTTGCCGGTGGGCTGGTCCACGCCCTTGACGAAATTAATGGCGCCGCTGGTGCTGGTGTTGTGCAGCAGCGAGATCGTATTGTCG
>JAMFRX010000044.1 GCA_026224995.1 Puia dinghuensis | reverse complement strand
GTCAGCCAGCTCGTACAATTCTTCTATTGTCAGGGGTCGCAGGGTCTGGATCGTCTGTTTTTTATCCCAGGGACATTTTTCCCGGAGTTCGTCCATGATATCCACCAGACGTTGAAAGGCGGCTGTATTCTCGTTCATACTTTGCTTTTTATGCCGGAATGCTTCTGCTTACACCGAGAAGACGGAGATGAGCAGGAAGATCACCAGCAGGATCATATTGATAAAGCTTGCAACGCTAAAGGTGATGAAATATTTGAGGAAGGTCTTGGCCCTGCGCTGTTGATAAAATCCCCGCATGGCCTTGTACAGGTAGATCATCATATAGAGGCAATCCACGAAGATAGCGATATCCGCGACCACATGGAACCAATGCCAGCCCAGCAGCTTGTCCAGAGCGTTGAGAAGCATAGCCAGCAGCAGCAGGATAAAGGTGGCGCAATACACGTGGATGGTAAAGATGCCATGATCCACGTAGTAATACTGCTTATGCCTGAAATACAGGATGTTGAGGATCAGGGCGAAGATGGGCAGTGAAATGAATAATATCTTGGGGAAGGAATGGAAGATATTTTCGAAGAGGTGCTCCGTGAAGAGACGGGGCTCTTCTTTGTATTCCTGGCTGATCAGGATTGCCCGCCGCATGATCGTCCTTTTGAGCCAGCCGTCCCGCAGGCTATCCGGCAGGGCGCGCTCGGCGGAGTCGTAGTCTTCCACATCCTTGTAGTTGCCATGCCAGTCTAAAACATTCACATTTACGCGTTCGCTGGTATCCCGTAAGGCCTCCCTGAACTCTTGCCTATCGGCAGCGGGGATATTAACAGCCAGGGAATCGGCCATAGCCCGAAGCAGCAAGCCTTTCAGCTCATCCTTGGAAAAAGTCTGCCTGGCGGAGTCGCCATATATTTTTTTGATGGCAGCGATCTCCATGCTTGCATTCCGGATACTTGTGCGGAGCTCTTCCTTGTCGTCCTCGTCTTCTTCCTTTTCCAGCGATTTCTGGTGGCGGGCCTCGTCGGCCATGAGCGTAGCAATCCCCTTGCGGGATCCTTTGTCCACAAACCCGTTCGACTTCGCCATGTCTTCGGGCCGTTTCAGGGAAAACAGGATGATGAAGAAAATAGCGGAGGTAAAGACATACATGCGGATGGGGTTGAGATAGGACATCCGGCGGCCGCGCATGTACTCAAGGGAGAGAAAGCCGGGTCTACGCAGTAACAACTTTACCGTGGCGAAGAATTTGCCGTCGAAATGGGTGATGTCATTGAAAAAATGCTGAATAAGATGCCAGACCGTCTCCTTGGGTTCCAGGTTTTCCTGTCCACACTTGTGGCAGTAACGGCCGATCACTTCGGTCTGGCAGTTAAGGCAAATCTTTTCTTTACGTTCCTTTAGGTGCGACACAGGGGGTAAATTTTAACTAAAATAAGAGAAGTTTAGCCTTTTTGGTGTATTAAAAAAGGGATTTTTTCGTTTCGTTATATTTGTATGATGAAGATTTCAATCGGATGCCTGCTATTGTGCCTTCTTACCCAGACGGGCAAAGCCCAATATTACTATAAGGACCTGGTCGCTAACCGGGAGAATACAGCCCGTTGGAAATCGTACCGGGAAAACCACGTTCAGGCAGTCCACCTGCAGAGCCTGGAGGCGGATAGCAAGCCTACGGAAGGGTTTTTGGGTGAGCAGCAGGTTACGGGGGATGTGGGACAGATCATTACCCATACCAAATCCTCCGGGACGCCTGATTCCTGGATCATTACAGATTATTCTCCCCAGGGTCGCATACTAAAGAATACCGATACCAGCGATACCTACCAGAATACCTCCGAGTACCGGTATGACGACCGGGGGCGCATTATCTCCATTACGGATACCTCCCTGGAGACGGACAACCATCTGAAAGAAGTAGAACAGCATTTGTGGAGCTATGATCCCGCCCGTCCGGACAAGCCTTCGGTGATGCTGAAGATCAAGAATGGAAATGACACCACCTCTGTGAAATTCATGTTGGATGACAAGGGGAATGTGATCGAGGAGCGGGCCACCCGCCTCGGGGAAAGCATGCCACCGATCTACTATTACTACGATGCGAACAGCCGGATGACCGATATCGTCCGTTATAGCGCCAGGGCTAAGCGGCTGTTACCTATCAGTATGTTCGAATATGGGGAGGATGGCAGGATCTCATCCACGTTGATCGTCCCGGAAGAGGGGAACAGCTTTTACCAGAAATGGTATTATGAATATGATGAAAAAGGATTGAAAGTCAAAGATTTTTGTTACAATAAGACAAAAGAGCTGCTTGGGAGCATAGAATATCAGTACAGTTATAAATAATCAGCCATGCGTATATTAGTTTGTCTTCTGTTAGTGCTTGGCGGCCTGTCAACGATGGCCCAGGACCTTGACTATCCGGATTTCCGCAGTAAGAAAGATAATTTCACCAAGATAAGGGATAAGGACCTCCGTTCCGACCTGGCGTCGTTTGCGTTGGCCGCAGTGGATGAAAGTATCGGCAAGGCGGTCCTGCCCAGTGTTCCGGTGGTCGACTACGGACCTAATTTTATGAAATATTCGAACGACAGGATCACGGTGCTCATCAAGACCGGCATTTTCCTGGCAAGCAAGCATAAGCTCATGCTATCGGAAGGCCATCTCCTGCGCATCGATAACAAACCTTATTATGGCGGCATCTACGGCCAGCCCCCGCACGTGACCATACAATCGATAACGGTGATCGTGGACAAGGATACCGTTGCCATCCCCCCTGCTGCATACATAGATCTGTATGACCCAAAATTCAGCTTCAACGAAAACGGGGCTACACGGACGCGTAACGGGGTATTCCTGTCCAACGACAAGCATACTTTCTATATCTACATGCTCAACATCGACAACAAGGGGGTGGAGTACACCTGGGTGATCCGCGACAAACAGTACCTGCAACGGGTGGTCGATTTCGGTTTCCTAAACTAGCATATGAAACAACAGGTGTACAAGGTGATCTGGTCGATCGTGCTCTTCATGATCGTCTATCTGATCCTGGTGGCAGCCGCCTCCGTCTTAGCTATTGCCTTCTGTTGGCTCGGCGCCTCCATCATTTTTACGTTGCATAGCTTCCTGGCGGTGGTTTTCGGACTGGGACTCATGGGCGCGGGCATCTCGGTGATCGTGTTCCTGGTAAAATTCATCTTTGCCGTGGCTAAGGATGAGAATTCGCAGCGGATAGAGATCACCGAAGAGCAGCAGCCACGGCTATTTGCTTTTATCCGGGAGCTGACAGAAAAGACCGGAGCCCCCTTCCCCAAGAAGGTCTATATCAGCCCGGATGTCAACGCCGCGGTATTTTATAACTCCAGCTTCTGGAGCATGTTCCTGCCAGTCCGTAAAAATCTTGAGATCGGGCTGGGGCTTGTGAACAGCGTCAACATCAGCGAATTCAAGGCGGTGATGGCGCATGAGTTCGGTCATTTCAGCCAACGGAGCATGAAACTGGGGTCTTTTACGTACAATGTGAACCGGGTGATCCACAACATGCTCTATGACAACAAGGGATATACAAATTTCCTGAACGCCTGGGGCAGGATCCACGGCGCTATGGCGCTGTTTGCCAGGCTGACGGCCAAGATAGCCCAGGGAATTCAGTGGATACTACGCGGCATGTATACCTTTATCAACCGTAGCTATATGGGGCTGAGCCGGGAAATGGAATTCGATGCCGACGCCATCGCCGCCGGCACCTCGGGAGGCAACAACCTGGTAAGCGCGCTGAGCCGGATAGAGATAGCGGGCAGCTGCTACAACACCGCGCTCAGTGAAGCCAACGCCCGGGTAAAACAAAATAAGGCTTCCCGGAACATCTTCTCCAATCAGCAGACCATATTCCGAAGCGTTGCCGCGGAATACGGCCTGCCCCTGACACAGGGTCTCCCTGCCGTCAGCTATCACTTCGTTACTTCTTTCTCCCGGAGCAGGATCAACTTCAAGAATCAATGGGCCAGCCATCCGACGCTAGCTGAGCGGAAAGCACATTTGGACAAGCTGGGGCTGGAAGTCGTCCCGGACGATACCAGCGCGTGGACCCTTTTTGAAGACGCCGAAGCGCTGCAGGAGAAGATGACTACCAACCTGTATCTGCCCGTGAAGTTCGAGGGACCGATAGAGTTTTATGATCAAAGCCAGTTCGAAGAACAGTATCTTACCCGGAAGGCAGAATATGCGTTGCCGGCAGCATATAAAGGCTACTATGAAGGGAGGTACATAGATACAAGGGAATGGGATCTCGACGAGGTCCTGCGGCTGGGAACAAAGGCCCGGATCTTTGAGGATATCTTCAACGAGGAGACTGGGCAGCTTCAGTCGCTCATCAGCAGCAACAAAAAAGATGCGGAGCTGGCACGCGCTATCAGCAGTAAGACCATCGATGCCAAGACCTTCGATTTCGATGGAAAGAAATATGCCGCAAAAGACGGTGAGGAAGTGGCGCTGCAGCTGGAAAAGGAGATT
>JAMFRX010000345.1 GCA_026224995.1 Puia dinghuensis | reverse complement strand
TTCACGATCTCCGTCCAGTGCTGCCCTCCATCATGAGTCCTGTAAATATGCGGATGCATATCGTCGATCCGGATTCCGTTGACGGCGGCATAGGCCGTGCGGGCATCGAAGTGCCCGGCATCGATAAGCGATATCTTGGTCCAGTCGGCAATACCCGCCGGAGTGGTATTGCTCCAGGTCTTTCCCCCATCGTGAGTGGTGTGGATGAGGCCGTCGTCGGTACCAGCCCAGATGGTCAGGCCATCTACCGGGGAAGGCGCAACCGTATAGATAACGCCCCGGCGGGGCATCTTCTTCAGCGCGTCCGTATTGTAGATGCCCACGCTGGCGGGGATGCTCCAGGTTGCCCGGCTGAGGTCGGGGCTGATCACCTGCCAGCTGTGGCCGCCGTTGCTCGTCTTGAAGAGGACATTGCCAGCGAAGTACAGCGTATGCGGGTCGGTGGGCGAGAAAAGCAAGGGCGCCGTACGCAGAAAACGGTATTTGCCGCTGCGGGTGGCTTCGGGGGCGATGTTCTGCACCTGTCCCGTGCGTTTGTCATAGCGGGTGGCCTTGCCGCCATAGATGATATTGGGGTCCAGCGGGTCGGCGGCGATATAGCCATATTCCTCCACGCCTACAGGATGATATTCGCGGAAGGTGACTTCCCCGTCGTTACCCCGGGAGGCGATGCCGATGGAGCCACTCTCCTGCTGGGCGCCATAGACATTATACGGGAACACGTTGTCCGTGCTGACATGATAGAACTGCGCGGTGGGCTGGTTATACCAGGAAGAAAAGGTCTGGCCGCCGTTGACGGTGACGATGGCGCCCTGGTCGCAGGCGATCAGCAGGATCTCCGGATGGTCGGGGTTGATCCAGAGCCGGTGGTAGTCGTCGCCGCCAGGCGCCCCGCGATAGGCATTCCAGCTCATGCCGCCGTCGGTGGATCTCCAGACGACGACATCGGCCGTATACACGATGTCTTTGTTTTTCGGGTCGGCTTTTATCTCGGCGAAGTCGTCGCCGCGTCCCCAGAACCGCTGGTCGCTGTTGAGCTTCTTCCAGGATTCGCCGGCGTCGTCGCTGCGATAGATGCCGCCATTGGCGCCGGCATCTACGGTTGCATATAGCCGGGAGGGATCGGAAGGCGCGATGCAGAACCCTATGCGGCCCAGGCCCTTCGCCGGTGTAGGAAGGCCTTGGGTCAGCTGACGCCAGGTAGCGCCGCCGTCGGTGGATTTGAAAAGGCCGCTGTTGGGCCCGTCCCATGCCCCGTTCTCCCAGGGGCCCTGGCGTCCCGCCCAGAGGTCGGCATAGACGATCTGCGGGTTCACCGGGTCGATGATCACCTGTACGGCGCCCGTATTCTCGTCCTTATACAGCACTTTCTCCCAGGTCTTTCCACCATCCGTGGTGCGGTAAACGCCCCGTTCCGGGTTGGGGCCATAGGGATGGCCCAGAACGGCGACAAATACCCGGTTCGGATCCTGTGGGTCGATCGCCAGGCCCCCCATCTGCTGACCCGCGGCCAGCCCCAGATGCGTCCAGGTCTTGCCAGCATCGGCAGATCGATAGATGCCGTCGCCTACCGAGAGGTCGGGGCGCTGGATACCTTCCCCGCTGGCGACATATACGATATTGGGATCGGAAGGCGCGACGGCTACGTCGCCGATGGAACCCGTTGGCTCCGCGTCGAAGATGGGCGCCCATGTCCTTCCGAAGTCGGTGGTCTTCCATACGCCACCGTTGTTGACGCCAATATAAAAGACGTTTGGCTGTTGCGGCACTCCGCAGCCGCCGACCGTACGGCCGCCCCGATGCGGACCTATCATCCGCCAATGCAGGTCGCTATAAAGGGAGGTGTCAACCACCTGCGCAGTAACGCCGCTGATGAAGCCGCCAAAAAACAAAAAGACAAGGAATAGTAAGAAACGGTAGTAGCGCTTAAATCGTTTTCTCATGTGTAGATGGTTAAAAAGGAAAAAATTACGACATATCCGGATTTGCAGCGGAACCGCCCATCAATTTTTTCATGTCGGTGGATGTGTCGTGATCAGCTCTGCGATCACCGCATGACCAAAATGACGCGCCCAGTCCAGGGCCGTGGCCTGGTAAGCCTTGTCCTTTAGCCCCAGGTCGGGCGCCGCCGACAAGGCCAGCCGCGTCAGATCTTCGTCATTGCGTTCTGCGGCAAAATGCAGCAGCGTCTTATTCCATTCGCCATATGGCCTGTTCACCAATGACGGATCGGCCCGCAGCCGTTCGCCTGCCCTGTCCTTCCAACCCATGTCCCAGGCGTCCAGGATAGTATAGGAGGAGCCGGCATCCAGCAGCCATTCGCCGGCCGCAGGCTCACGGCAATGCACAGCCAGCTCCATCAAGCTCATCCCATTGGTGAGCGGCCGGTCCAGGTCGGCAGGAGCATAGTGCGGCCGCAACCGCCGCAAGGCACGCAGATCTCCCCGGCCGACGGCTTCGGCAAGGACCACTTCTTTCGGAGTAGGAGGGTGTGCCAGCAGCTTGTGGGGGAGCAGCCACCAGGTCCAACCCTCGCCCACCGTGGCGAACCCCAGCTGCTCATAGGTCCGCCGCCCTGCTTCGGTGGAGTTCAGGACCGCATAGCGGTATCCCTTATCCCGGGCATAAAGACAGGCCGCAAGCGTCACCGCCTTCCCGATGCCGAGACGACGGGCGGCGGGCACCACGCCGACGTGATAAATGCCGGCAGCGCCGAAAGGACCGGTGCTCAGAAAGACGACGCTGTGGGCGACGACCTTGCCCTGCCACTTCGCGACGAAGCGAGTCCACTGACCCGGCATCTCCGCCATGTGTGCCTCTGGAATGATCACATGGGCATAAGGAAGATTTTTAATGCGATCGAGCGAAGTAGTATTGTCCTTAGCGATGGTCAACCCCTCGGGAAAAGGATGGTGATGCTGCACCTGCCCGAGATCGAGCCCCATCCAGCGTGGACGCCAGCCAGGCTGAAACCCCCGGGCCAGCAGCCGGATACCCAGATCGGCAGGCACAGATGGCTCGAGAGACCAGCAGCCTGCGCCCTTTGGCGGATGACGAAGGTAGAAGGCTATCATCTCATCCAGCAGCTCGCCAGCCTTATCGTCCTCCATCGCCGGAAAGGCCACCATGGACGGAACGTCCGCGCTTCCGCTGGTCCACTCCAATCCCTGCTTCGCAAGGACGGTGCCGCCAAGTGTCGCCGCTTCCTGCCTGAACAGCACAGTATGGTTCAGGGCGGCGGCCTGTTCCAATTGTCGGGAAGTGGCATCTTGCAATAACATCGGGTAATCCTATGGTGCTGATCAGCCTTGAATTTAAGGAAAAAAGTAAAGCTAGCTTACAGCGTACGTGCTGCATAATCGAAAATATCCTCCAGGATATCCGCAGGAAGAGAGGAAGGAACGACGATAGGCTCGGCCGGGACGCCTTCCGGCCCGGCCGCGGAAGGTGCTCTAAGCTCCTGCAGGCATTTGGTGCGCAAGCTGAGATACAGGAAAGCCTTGATCATTTTCCCGCTGTCAAGCTCACGCCGCCGCTCCCACAACAGAAAAAAAACTTCCATAGTCACTTTTTGCGCCGCCGGCCGGCGCTGCATCAGCATCAGCGAAAAAGAATAGAATTCTGGATAGTGTTCGAAAAAAAGGAGCTTGAACGCCTCGGGAATGCCTCTGCGCAGATACAGGATGCTGAGATCCTTCTCCTCTATCGTCTCGGGATTGACCATTCGGGATGCTTAGTTTAGCAAGTGACTATCCCGGTAAGGGTTGGAGCTGCCATCGCCGGAATGACCCGACCAGGGGAGATAACAATCAGAATAGTAGTCTTCGATGGCCTGACCGACCGCTTCTGTCAGCCCCGTAGACTCTTTCTCGATGTCCGCCCAGATGTCCTTCTTATTATACACCAGGGCCATACTCTCGGCTTCTCCACCAGGGAAATGGACAAGAAAGATCACCACTGTATTGACCAAAATGGGTTTGACGACAACGGGGTTCTGCACCCCATCGAAGAGATATTCCACTTCGAAAGATTTTTCAAAAGGCAAATGCTCTTGAATAGAGGACGCGTAAGGGATATTTTTTAATCTGTTGAGTCTTAATCGAAAACCTGACATAGTGGCTAATTAATTAAATTAATTGGTTTAGCCGGGTAAAAACCGGAGCAAGGATCGACAGGTCTCTCGAGGGGTCTTGATCTAAATCAGCATTTTGAATAGGAGTGGTTGCTTATACTCGGCAAATTAATAGCTTTACAGGAACGAATAGTAGAATTAATTCTACACGCGGTTCTTTTTTATTGATCAATTTAGCTAAATGCAACCACAGATATTATTAGCTGACGATCATAGCATGATACGCAAGGGACTGAAGCTGCTATTGCAATTGCATCTGGGGTTTACGCAAGTGTCGGAAGTGCTTAGCTGCAACGAGCTGATGAAGGAGCTGGCAAAGAAGAAATATACCCACCTGGTGCTCGACATCATCCTGTCTGATGGCAGCACGCTGGAGATCCTGCCCAATATCCAGAAATTATATCCCGACATGCGGATCATGGTCTTCTCGATGCAGCCTGCCGAAGTCTATGGCAAGGCCCTCAGACAATATGGGATCGACCACTATCTGCCCAAGACGACTCCCGAAGAGGAAACCATTCGCCTCTTGCGTCGCTTTCTGCTGAACGAACAGACGCCCAGGGACAATGCAGGCATACGCTATCCGAATAACCCTTTTTCGGCTCTCGCCCCACGTGAGCTGGAGATCCTCCACTATGTCCTCAAAGGACTTGGCACAAAGGAGATCGCGGAAACGCTCAACGTAAAGATGAATACGGTCTCTACCGTCAAGAACCGCATCTTTGAGAAAACCCTGACCACAAACCTCAAAGAATTGATAGAATTGGCTACCTTGTATAATGTCAATTATTAAGATAACAGGTTTATCTTTCTGGTTGCTAGGCTGTTGTATTTATCTTCCGGCACAGTCTGCTTACCATATTCAGCGCTTCACCACCGACAACGGGCTTCCCTCCAATGGCATCAAAGGATTGCAATGGGATGAGCATACCGGCTTCCTTTGGATCGCCACCGAGGCCGGGATCGCCCGCTACAATGGGGCCGATTTCGTGCTGTTCAACAGGGCCAATTCCCCATCGATGTATTCCGAACGCATGCTCTTCCTGCAGAAGACCCGGGACGGCAGGATCTTTACATCCGATGAGACCGGCGACCTCTTTTTTGTGGTAAAGAACAAGCTGCAGTTCATGGGTCAGACAAAGGTGGACACGCGGCCCGCCACCTTCCGGCTTACCGGCCTGACGGCCTCCGGGCAGCTTTTCAGGCAATCTTCGCTGCAGTCGCCGACCGACTTTGGTTTTAACTGGACACGGGAGCAGCTTGTGCCTTTAAGCGAGGATCGGCTCCTGCTGACGCACAATGATACTCTTTACGATTACCGGCTTGGCAGACAGATCCCTACTTTCATCACTACCCTGGAGCCAGAGGCAAAGGTGTTCAGGCTTGACCGGACACTTTTTGTCTTCAGCCCGCAGCTAGGCTACTACCGGCT
>JAMFRX010000344.1 GCA_026224995.1 Puia dinghuensis | reverse complement strand
GTAAGGCGTGCCTGCCCATTTGCGCTGCCCCAAACTAGCAGCGCGATCAGGACATAGAGTACTATAATCTTCATCAATCAATTATTTGGCGTTGAACTGCAGCGACATCAACCTGCCGGATATCGCCTCCTTCGCCTTGTACAACAAAAATACGGTATGCAGCCCGCCGTCCGTCGTCGGAGCAACTACAATCGTAGCCACGCCACCGCTTGTCGTTCCTTTTTCATTTGTCAACACTACGCTGTCCTTGCCCAGCAGCTTCCCGTTGGCGCTATCCAGATGCGCTTCGAACTCTATCGGCTTGGTCGGAGCGACTTTCCAGCCACAAGTGAGCTTGATCGAATGAACCCCGCTAAGATCGACGCTAGCCGAGGAAAAATTGCCTTCGCCGGCAGGGAGCTTATCGTGGCCTTTAAAAGTAAACGTATTGCTCCGTAGGCTGGTGCTCGCCTTACCCGTCAGCGCTTTTATGTTATTACCCCCTTTATCGGTGTAGCTGGCGCTGATGACCAGGGCGGCGTTAGGCTTGGTATCCGCCGGCGGAGTGATGGTGCCTGATTGTGGCAACGACTTCTTGACAGCCGCCTTATTCCCCAGCGACAGGATCCAGGTCACGATCTGGTTGACATCGTCCTGCGACAGACTGGGATGGGCGCTCATCGCCACGTCACCCCATACACCGCTGCCGCCCTTGATGATCTTTTGCGCGAGATAGCCAGCCGCCTTGGGGTCAGCCTGGTATTTCTGGGCGACCAATAAGAAGGCCGGCCCGATGGACTTATCGGCTTCTTTGTGACAGCTTTTGCAATCGAGGGTTTGTGTCAGCTGTTTGCCGCTGACTGCCGCCTGTCCCTGCTGGTGACCCATGGGGACACCCGATTTGTCGAAGCCCTGGATATAATCGACGGAGACGTAGAGATTGGCAGGGTCGATCCTTGCCGTATCGTTGTCTTTTACATCGACAGCATAATGGACTGGTGTACCAGGCAGATAGAACGATTTGTTCCCGCTGGTGAGCTCGACGGATACTTTTGGCTCTTCGTTGCCCGCGTATACCGGCACGACCTGGCTTTTCCCCGTGGCGCCCTGGTCATCTTTTGCTTCGACCGAGATGTTATAATCGCCGGCGGTGGAATACGTGTAATCAAGCGAGGGTTCCGTCGTTTCCTTTTTCGTCCCATTGCCAAGGTCCCAGGTATAAGTTAGTTTTCCCTTCTCCGGGTCCCGGGCTTCAGCCGTGAGCTTGACGGCAAATGGAAGAAGACCCGAGGTCTTGTCGACATTGATGGCGCTTACAACCGGCGGGCGATTACCCGCGATATAATCGATACGCGCCAGGCCGGCATCAGGGTTTTCGGTGAACCAGCCCGTACCATATTCCAACAGGTAAAGTCTCCCGTCCGGGCCTACTTCCATGTCGATGACGGAATTCATTTTCACGCCAGGGGCGAAGGGCTCGAATTTATCGAAATCACCGTTGGGGAGCATGGTGACGGCCTTCATCCAGCCGCGCATCC
>JAMFRX010000343.1 GCA_026224995.1 Puia dinghuensis | reverse complement strand
TTCACCTGTTTAAACAGACTATAGACCTCCGGGCCCATGACTACCGGTATGAATTGGCCGCGTAGCCGGCCATCGCCGTGTTCGCCCGATAGGGCGCCATTGTATTTTTTGACTAAGGTGGCGGTTTCGGTCAAAATGGTCTTGAACAGCTGCCGCCCGGTCGACGACTTCAGGTCGATCATCGGCTCTACGTGCAGCTCGCCATCCCCGGCATGGGCATACATGGAATAACGGGTTTCATGCTTTTTCAGCAGCGCCTCCAGGTCACCGATATAGGCCGGCAGGTCTTCGACGGCTACCGCGCAGTCTTCGATAAGGTTCACGGGCTGAGCTTTCCCCTTCAGGTTGCGCAGCAGGCCCAGGCCGGCCCTTCGCAGGGACCAGGCGCTGTTCGTCTCTTCGCCCGTCAATATCGGGTAGGCATATCCAAGACCGGCCGCTCTAAGCCCACTGATCAGCTCGTCACATTTCTGCCGAAGCCCGGCAGGCGTCTCGTCAAAGAATTCGACCATCAGGATAGAATTGGGCTCCCCCACAAGGAAGAACCGGTTCTGCGCCTGCTCCGCGTTGTTGATGGCCTGCTCGAGGATCACATGGTCTACGAGCTCCGACGCAGCACAGGCCGCCTGTACCGCGATCAGATTGGCCTGCAGCGCTTCTTGCAGAGAAGAGCAATGGACCGCCACCATGCCCACCTCCTTGGGCGGCAGGTCGATCAGCTTCAGCTTCGCCGAGGTGACAAAGCATAGCGTGCCCTCAGACCCGGCTACCAGGCTGCTCAGATTGAAAGAGCCTGCCCCCTCAACCTGTGCTAAGAGGCTATCCAGCGCATAGCCGCTGTTGCGGCGGGTCACCGAACGCTTCGGGAAGTTATGCTGGATGGCTAGCCGGTTGGCATCATCTTCCAGTAGAGTCAGCATCTCGGCATAGAGCCGGTGTTGTTGCCGGGCAGCCGCGCCATCCACCGGGCCAAGCATAAGCTCGCTTCCGTCTGCCAGGATAACAGTAACCTCCAGGAGATTATCCCTGGTGTTTCCCCATATCCGCGAGTGCAGCCCGCAGGAGTTGTTGCCGATCATCCCGCCGATCATAGCCCTGCTGGAGGTGGACGTCTCCGGTCCGAATAGCAGGCCCAGCGGCTTCAGCCAGACATTCAGATCGTCTCTTACCACTCCTGGCTCTACCCGAACCCATTTTTCCTGCTGGTTGACTTCCAGAATGGCCGTCAGGTATTTGGAGACATCCACTATCAGACCGTCGCTGACGACCTGCCCGGCGAGAGAAGTTCCCGCGGTGCGTGGCACTATCGTTATTCCCTGCTCCCGGGCGAAGGAGATAAGCAGCTTGATATCCGCCGCATTCCTCGGAATGGCTACCCCTATAGGCATTTCCTGGTACACGGAGGCGTCGGTGGAATAGGCCGTTCTTACAGCCAGATGCCCGGCGGTATCGTTAAAATATAGCTCCCCTGAATATTCCTTTGCAAGGCTATTGAAATCGACTGCCATCTATTGAACGAATGTTTAAAAGCGAATAATAGAACACAATTTACATGTAAACATTTTAATTAGGGCAGTATACCCTTATACCACCGCTCTTCCCCGCAATAAGCCTTCCCTTGCGGCCGTTTACCCCTTTACCTTAAACCTGGAACCTATGAGCATATTCAAAGGCCTTTCACGCGCCAGCGCCTCCCAGGCCGTCGACCAGCATTATTACCTGATCACCTCCCTTACTTCTGTTCATAAGGAACCGGTCGCACAGATCGACTGGCAGGAGATCTCCGATAAGCAGGCGCCTGCCAGGCCCGAGGCTTCCAACCGGTTGGAACAGGAGGCAACAGCCAGGCTTAACCGCTACAGGCCTACTTTGCCCGACAGGCTTTTCGGAACGACCGCCGGAAAAACCGCCCGGCTGGAAAAAGCTGTGGAAGCTGCCCGGGAGAAAGACGATAGCGAATTGGAGAAAGCAATGGCCACATATTCCCTGGACCGGGAGGAATGGGAAAAGATGCATCGTCTGGCGGTCGGCATTTTGAATAAAGACCCCGCGGCTTACAACGAGGCGATGGTCCGCTTCAATCCCTTTACGGAAACTGCCCCATCGGATGCTCAGCCCCGTTTTTTGTTCGACCCCGATGCCGTTCAGGTCGAATTCTATGCACATAGCGAAGAGATCATCCCCAAATTTTCTGTATCCCTGACGTCCGACGGCAAGCTCTCGAAGAAGGAAATGGCGATATTTAAATTCCATGAGCTCTACCAAAACCATATTTGCAGCTACCTGCTGCGCACGGCAAGGCAAGTGCTCGCCCTCCTTCCTGTTGATTTCGTCCTCATCCATGTCCTCACCGGACTTGCCGACCCGGAAAAAGACAAGATCGAACAAAAGCCGATCCTCTCCGCAGCCATTTATAGCCAAACTCTGGCAAAGCTGAATTTCGACCTGATCGATCCCTCTGACGCGATCAAAAATTTCAAGCACAACATGCAATTTTCAAAAGCCGCCGGCTTCAAACCAGTGGAGAAGCTGGATTGGACCTCCTTAACCCGGAAAGCGCGTTGATCAATTCCCCTTTATCCTCGAAAAAAGATGATCCAGCGACAAAGGCCCGGAACCGATCACAAGAAAAAGCGTCAACAAAGCAAGCACCAAAATGGATAGCCAAAGCTCGGAATTGACGTAGGGAGAGGTAATATTCACAAAAAATACGGCAGCAAAGACAACCGGCAATTGCAGCAGCGCCCATAGCCGCGTATACAGGCCAAGGAAAATAAGGCCGCCACCCAGCACATGGATGTAGCTGACATAATAGATGATCGCCGAGATGATCTCCGGCGACTGCCTGATCATTCCCTTGTCGATGATCAGGTACCGGAGATAAGCGGAGTTGTTAAAGAAGATCATGCCCTTTATAACTAAAAATAACCCAAGGAGCATCCGGAGAATATCGAGAATTTTAGGGTGATGCCGGTCGCCCCAATCGTTGAATCTGGAGGTGAGGTTCATATACGGTTGATTTAATGCAAATATCGGGTTTTCATCGAACCAGTATCACCGTATCCTTAAATCGAGCCGGCAAGGCCCCTCATCTGTATCTCTCCGCAGCCTCGTCGGCCCCGGCCTCGTGATAGTACAAAGCCAGCTGTCTGCTCAGCGTCTTATCACCGGGTGAAGCCGCCAGCTGCGCCTTCAGTCGGATGATCAGGCCCGTCAGCGACTTCAAGCTGCCCAGCCGGGCATCATCAGGTTGCCTCGCCATGGCGCTATCCAGCCAGCTGCTCGCCTGCCCGGGCTGATCCAGCTTCATATACAGCAGGTACAGGCTCTGCAGATTGGCCGGCGAAGGGTCCGCCGTATACGCCAGCTTAAAATAAAAGACGGCGTCACTGTCCTCCCTCAGCTCGAAGCTCAGCCGGCCGGCATAGAGCGCATACCGGGTGTTCGAAGGATGTTCCAGCAGCACGGCCCCTACGGCTTTTAGCGCGGTCCGCTTATCGCCCGTCCGCATGCTCAGGGTATACAGCTCGTTGGTGGCATCCAGCCAGCTAAGCCTGCCCACGGCGATAGCGCCGGCCAGCTGCTCCTGTACGGTATTGCCGCGTTTGAACCCTGCCGGTATGGGCTCATGAAATGGCCACCTGCTCTTGAGCATCATGATCGTATAGGCGCCGTTAAGCGAGTCCACGGCAGTGACAGGCATTTTCGCCAGCAGCTCGTCAAAGGACATTTTGGAACCCGTCGCTGCCCCAAACAATCCCTGCATCGATGTATAAAACGCCTCCGACAGCAGCGCATACCCATATAGATTGGGGTGCACGTGTTCCAGCAAAGTCTCCCTGCCCAGGATCCCAGTCGGCGAAGCCCCCCGCAAAAATTTTTGAGCATCCACCAGGTGTACATGGGGATAGCCGGCGCATAGCCGGAGGATCTCGCTATCGATAGCCGCAGGCGCCCGGAACCGCAATGGGTCCACTTCTTTCGCCTGTATATAATGCCGGCGGGCTACTCCATAGTCGCAGGCCCGGTAAGCGCTGTCGCCAAACGTAAACTCGCGCCGGGCGGCGCTATCCTCCCCCAAAGGCGGCTGGTCTTTCTCGTTGCTCACCAGGTTGCTCAAAAAAAGCGGGATACCCTTCGCATCTACGAGCCGGCACAGCTCCTCCATGTTGTCCCTGAACTGCCGGATACCGGCCTCATAAGCCGCGGACCCATAGACGATCCGTTGATCGGCCGCCATCCGCTGCAGAAGGTTCTCCCGTGCATCCGGCGAAGCGCCGCTTGGCCGAAAGGCCGAAAAAAAACTACCTAACAGCTGCACCAGCCGCAGCCTCCTCATCGTCAGCACCGTCCGCACCAGCAGCCGGCTGTTGGCTATATGGCTGGTAGAACCAATGCCCAATGCGCCATAGTATTCATTGTGCCCCGTATATACCAATACCGCATCCGGCTGGTACTGCAGCACCTGCCGCCCAAAATCCAGCACTGTCCAGGAATTCACTGCCGTAAGCGAAACATTGATGAACTCAAAGTGCAGCTCGGGATGCTCGTGCATCAGCCGGAATTGCAGCCAGCGATCAAAGGACCCGTTATGGAAATAGGGATACCCCGCCGTCGTCGATTCGCCCAGCACGAAGACCCGGAAGGTGTTGGTGGCTTTCTGCACCGCAAAGGGCTCTATGCTGCCCCTGGTGGCATTCGCCGTATCCGAAAAATATAGCGCTGAAGCATATTTGTTCATCACCCAATATCGCGGGTCGTCGGGATACCGGATAAAGAGCGAAGTGTCATGCCCATAACCAAAGAGCCGCAACAGGAGCTCCACGACCAGCAGCAACAGGATCGGCAGACACAAGGCGATCGCCTTGAACAACCGGGTGCGCCTTCTATTCCCCATGCTCAGCCCCCTCCATCGGGAACCAAACAGTCATTTCCCCCGTCCCCCTATTCGCCCAGTCGCAATAGGGTATCGCCGTCATCTCCACTTTTCCGGACTTATCTTTTTTCAACACCGTCCCCTTGAGCACCATGACTCCCTGCAGCAACCCCTTTTCGTATGCAGGCGTAAAAACAGCCCGCCGCGGGATCACCAGGTCACTGACCTTTGCTTCGTTGTCCTTCCACTCCGCCGTATATATCACCGGGCCCCGCTGTAAGGCTACTTTCCCCTGATCAACGGTTAGCGCCGGATTAGCCACCACCTGTTTTACCTCCATCGGGAGACTTAGCTCTATTTTATCCCCCTTCTTCC
>JAMFRX010000342.1 GCA_026224995.1 Puia dinghuensis | reverse complement strand
ATCAAATACATCTTCGAGACCCACTTTCATGCAGATTTTGTCAGCGGTCACCTGGATCTGGCCAAGGCCACCGGTGCGCCTATTATCTATGGCCCGCGGACGGAGACCAGCTTTCCCATTCACCTGGCGAAAGATGGAGAGAAATTTCAGCTGGGCGGTAGCACTATAGAGGTGCTGCATACGCCCGGGCACACCGTGGAATCCTCGTGTTATCTCGTCCGGACGCCGGAGGGTCAGCCGCAGGCCTTGTTCACCGGCGATACCCTGTTCGTGGGTGACGTAGGGCGGCCGGATCTGAACAGCGGCAACCTGACGCGCGAAGAGCTGGCCGGATTGCTGTATGATTCTCTGCATGCCAAGATCCTCCCGCTGCCCGATGACCTGCTGATCTATCCGGCGCATGGCCCGGGCAGCAGCTGCGGTAAGAATCTGGGCCCGAATACCCACAGCACGCTTAAGGAAGAGAAGGAAACGAACTACGCCTTGAAGGAACAGACCAGGGAAGATTTTGTAAAGGCGGTGACGGATGGACTGATAGCGCCGCCGCTATATTTTTCCGTCAATGCCCGCATCAACAAAGAAGGCTATGAGAGCCTGGAGGATGTGCTGGAGGCCGGCCTGCAGCCTTTGGGGGTGGATGCTTTTAAAAAATGGATCACGGATGAAGAGGCGATCCTGCTGGATACGCGACGTTCCGATCTCTTCGTCGCCGGGTTCGTGCCGGGCTCGGTTAGTATCGGACTGGATGGCCGCTTTGCCGAATGGGCCGGCAGCCTCCTGTCCTTCAGCAAGCCCATGGTGCTGGTGACGGCGCCGGGAGAGGAAAAAGAAAGCCTGGTGCGGCTGGCGCGCGTGGGCTTCGACAAGGTCAAAGGCTATCTCGAAGGCGGCTTCCCTGCCTGGCAGAATGCCGGCGAGCCCATAGACATGATCATCGATGTAGAGCCGGATGAGCTGGCGATGGATATCCCTTTCGATGAGAACCTGGTGGTGCTCGACGTTCGGCGGGAGACGGAATTCGCGGACGGGCATGTCAAGGATGCGATCAATCTCCCCCTGCAGGATCTGGTCGATCCGGGCAGCATGGCGTTGATAGAAGAGAAACATAACCTCTATGTACACTGCGGCGGTGGCTATCGCAGCATAATAGCTTCATCCCTGCTCAAGCGTCAGGGCATCCACAATCTGCGTAACGTAACCGGTGGTTGGGGCAAGATAAAGGATCAAAAGGGTATAGAAGTAGTAAAGGAGAAGAGTGTGCTGAATTAATCCAGGTTCACGATCCCGTTGCGAACGGCATACATGGCCAGCCCCACACGCGTGCGGACGTTTAGCTTTTCAAATAAGGCATCGCGGTAGCCGTCGATGGTGCGCGGGCTAAGGTACATCCTGTCGGCAATCTCCTTGTACGTCCATTCGGTACACACCAGCTTTATAAACTCCAGCTCCCGCTCGTTGAGGCTTAGGAGACGCCGAACCCGGTGCTCGGGTTCGTCCAGATTGCTGATGGTGTGGACGAGCTTTCCCGTGACCATATCGGTATAATAGAATCCTTTTTCTATCACCGATT
>JAMFRX010000341.1 GCA_026224995.1 Puia dinghuensis | reverse complement strand
GTAGCCGGTCCAGCTCGGCATGCACCTGCAGCTTCCTGTCTTTTAGCGGGTCTTCCAGCTCTACGAGCTTTTCTTCGATCAGCGGCGCCAGGTCCACCGGCTCCGTATGCGCGAACTGGTTATTTTCTATCTTGGTGAGCAGCAGCAGCGACTGATTGAGCTGCCGCAGCCGGCTGATGGCGTCGTACATGGCCTGCACCGGCCGGTGGTGCTCTTCCCGCAGGGAAGTATCCTGTATAAGCAAGTCCAGCTTGCCGTTGATGATGGCCAGCGGAGTCTGCATCTCATGGGAGGCATTTTCGGTAAAGCTCTTCAGCATCTCGTAATCCCGGATGATCTTGTTTGTCATTAGCCGGACCGCCTCTTCCAGGCTGCGAAATTCATCGATATCGGTAGGCAGCGCCGGCAGCGCCTCGCGGCTGCTCAGGTTGAAGCCCCTTATGCCATCCAGCGTTCGGTAAAAAGGCTTCCAGATACGCCGCAGCAAGAACCTATTGGCCAGGAACAGCACCCCCAGCATCAGCAGGATCATGCCAGCGGTAATGAGCATGATCAGCACCAGAAGGTCTTCGGCCTCCTCCTCCGACACGCCGACGAAGGCCGTATAGAGCTGGTCGCCGACCTTCAATGGGAAGACCAGCAGCCGGTAAGGCTGCCCCCCATGACGATTGCGCGGCATCTTACCCACTACTGGCGGCGCGGCGCCCGGGTCATCCCCCGCTCCCTCCGTAAGCACGGCCCCCTTGATCCCCTCCTCCAGCTCGCCCCAGGTCGCCTGCTCGAATTTCCGGACTACTGGCGCCGTCGCAGGCACAAAGGCGATCTGCTGATCCCGGTAATTGGCCGGTTTCGGCAACCGGCCATGCCGCTGCACATGGTCCATGATCTCCTCTTCTTCGATCTTCAACGTATCGTCCAGCTGATGCAGCAAGACATACCGGACAGAAAAAAAATAACCCGCGCTGCCCAGCAATAATGCCACAACGCTGGCGAGGATGCTCACCCGACTGTATTTAGTAAAAAGCCTCATTCGTTGTAATTTAAGGAGTTGGAAGGAAAAATGACATTTCCATCCTCCTTTTTTCCACAGGAAGACCCGAAATGTGCAAATTTTCGCTAATTGAATCCTGATTTCTACCATTTTATCGCTACCTTTGCAAGCTCTTTAAAAAGCACTCATGAGCAGCCGCAGAGAATTCGAAATAGCGTTTGTGGGCCTTAAGGCTGGGATTCACGAGTTTAGCTATAAGATCACCGATAAGTTCTTTGAAGCTTACCAGCTACAGGACTTTCGCCACTGCGATGCACAGGTAAAGCTGACGCTGGACAAGAAGAACAGCTTCATGCTCCTGAAATTCGAGGTAGGCGGCAAGATCGAGATCGGCTGTGACCGTTGTGGGAACATGCTTCCACTAGACCTCTGGGATGAATTCAACATCCTGGTGAAGCTGGTAGAAGACCCCGAGATCATGAACCAGCAGGAGGAAGATCCTGATGTGTATTATATATCCAAAGGAGAGAGCCATGTGCACGTATCCGACTGGATCTATGAATTCATCAACCTGAGCATCCCCATGCAGCGCATGTGCAAGCCCGAAGAGATGGGCGGGCCGCATTGCAACAAGGAAGTTCTGGAAATGCTTGAAAAGCTCGACCGGGAAAAAAGCCAATCCGGCAACCCGTTGTGGAAAGGCCTGGAGAAATTCAAGGACCTGCCCCCGGGAAACAGTTAGAACCAAAGCGGACCAAGGTCCGCTGGCCGAAGGCCCATCATTTGCCGTGCAGCAGGGATGGGTAAATTTGGAATAAACCATTCCTGCTGCACAATTAATAAGGTTTTTAAAAATTGAAGTGATATGCCAAATCCGAAAAGACGACATTCCCAGCAGCGCAGCGCGAAAAGAAGGACGCATTATAAGGCTGAGAAAGTGACGTTGAGCAAAGACAGCACCACCGGTGAGATCCATGTACGCCATCGCGCTCATACCAGCGAAGGCAAGCTCTTCTACAAGGGTAAAGTAGTTGTAGAAGTATCTCCTATCCACTAAGTAAGTAGGTGACCTTGATGGACCACGGGTCCATCGGCCGAAGGCCCATCATTAGCGGTTTTACGCTGAAGGGTTAATTTGGCCGGTAACCCTTCAGCGTAAAAACTATGAACATTGGTCTCGACATGATGGGAGGCGACTTCTCTCCGCTGGAAGCGGTCAGAGGAGTGCAGCTCTACCTTCAGGAAGTTCAGATTCCGGTGACCGTTTGGCTGGTTGGGGACGAAGATCAGATCCGGCCGATGCTGCAGGAATACGCTATTCCCACAGCATCGGTTCAGGTCGTTCATGCCCCCCAGTCCATCGGCATGAACGAGCACCCCACCCGGGCGCTCAAGGAAAAGCCACAGTCTTCCATCGCCATCGGCTTCCAGCTGCTGGCTACCGGTAAAATGGACGCCTTCATCAGCGCCGGCAACACCGGGGCCATGCTCGTCGGCGCCCTCTATAGCCTCAAGCCCATAGAAGGTATTCATCGCCCTACCATCTCTACCGTCATTCCCAAAGAAAACGGTAAAACGGGTGTGCTGCTCGACGTTGGACTCAATGCCGACTGCAAGCCGGAAAACCTCAACCAGTTCGCCGTATTAGGAACCCTGTATGCCCGGCATATCCTCGGCATCGCCGAGCCCCGTGTAGGCCTCCTCAACATCGGCGAAGAAGAAGGTAAGGGAAATATCCTGGCACAGGCGGCCTATCCCCTGCTGAAAGAAAATTCCCAGATCCATTTCATTGGCAACATCGAAGGCCGCGATATCCTGCTGGACAAGGCCGATGTCACCGTCTGCGAAGGCTTCACCGGCAACGTCATCCTCAAGCTCGCCGAATCCCTTTTTGATATCACCAGCCGGCATAAGATCGAAAGCGAGTACTTCGACCGCTTCGATTTCGAATACTACGGCGGCACTCCCTTGCTGGGCGTCACCAAGCCCGTGATCATCGGTCACGGCATCTCCCGCGGCAAGTCTTTCCTCAACATGCTTAAGCTGGCGCAGAAAATGCTCGAAACAGATCTGCTGGGTAAAATGAAAGAAAGCTTCGTCGGGTAATGCGTGCTTTTATCCGTTATTTCACCGAATATCTGCGCAGCACCTCCCGCCCTGCACTGATCGTCACCATTATCTTTGTCACATCCCTTATCGCCGCCAACTATTCCATCGGCATCGAAAGCCGTATCCAGGCCCTTCCCTGGTACGCCGCGCTGGTCGCCTTCTTCGGCTTCTTCTGCAGCGTCCTCGCTCTTGTCTGGGGCTTGCAATATGAATGGGGCTATAAAGAGAGAACGCTTACTTCATCCCCGGTCCTGCGCAGAGGAAAGATAACAGTTACATCGACCGCCGCGCCCTCGGCCTATTTCCGGCCGCAGATGCTGCTCCTCCTGGCCCTTGCCGCATTCTATTTTTCGCTGAAGATGGTCCACTGGGATCTCGGTTCTCTGCTGCCGCGCAGCATCGGCTTTCCCTGGGATCGCTATACGCTGCTCTTGCTGCAGCTGCCGCTCAAGCTATTGCTACTCTTCGGCTTCCTATTCGCCTGCTATAAGACCGGGCTGCTTGGTAACGAAGAGGGTCTGGGTCGCTCGGTAGGACTCACCGGCCGCAACTTCAACCCCGTCCCCTATTTCGGCCTGCTTCTGGTCCTTCTCCCGCTGATCGCACTGGCTTCTACCCAGCACGATTTCCTGCAGGTCTATCCTAAGGTGAGGAACCTCGATTTTCTCAACGGCTATGCCCACCCTTCGTGGCCCTGGAAGCTCCTCTACGAACTTTCCTATGGCCTCGACTTCCTCGGCATCGAGCTCTTCTTCCGCGGTTTGCTCGTCGTCGGCCTCATCCGTTTCGTCGGCACGGACGCCATCCTGCCAATGGCCGCGTTCTATTGCACCATCCACTTCGGCAAGCCGCTGGCAGAGTGCATCTCCTCGTTCTTCGGCGGCCTCATCCTGGGGGTGCTGGCAGTCCGTACCCGCACTATCCTCGGCGGGCTGATCGTCCACCTGGGCCTGGCCTGGCTCATGGAGCTCGGAGGATGGCTGGGTCACCTATGGATACACTAATCGATTTTTAAGCTCCTCACCGGATTGGCCATAGCCGCCTTCAGGGTCTGCGCCGCAATTAGCACGATCATCACCAACGCCAGCCCGCCCACCGCAGTCACAAAGGGCCAGCCCGTGATGGTGATCCGCGTCGCATAGTCGCTCAGCCAACGCTCCATAATCCAATACGCTATCGGCGAAGCCACCAACCCCGCCAGCAACAGCACCGGCAAATATTCCCGCAAAAAGAGCCGGATGATCCCCGGCACGCTGGCGCCGATGACTTTGCGGATCGCTATCTCCTTGGTCCGCCGCTGCACGCTGCTGGAGATCAGCCCGATCACCCCTAACAGCACGATCACGAACGAAAGCACCGTAGCCGTAGAAGCGGCCTTGCGCAACCGTAGCTCGGTCATATAGAGGGACCGCAGGGTGTCGTCCATAAACC
>JAMFRX010000340.1 GCA_026224995.1 Puia dinghuensis | reverse complement strand
CTGTTCATCACATTGTAGTCTGTCGTCTTGGTATCCCAGATGCAGAAGCCGCTGTGGTGTTTGGTGGTCAGGCAGCCATAGGACATATGCGCCGATTTCGCCGCCTGCGCCCACTGATTGCAGTCCAGCTTCACGGGGTTGAAGAGCGATGCCGGCGCATCGGGGTCGGGCCAGTCCTGGTTCACGAAGGTGGGGATATTGAAATGGATGAACATGCCAAACCGCAGATCCACGAACTGCTGCTGCAGGGCATGCAGCCGCTCTGCTCCGGCAACGCCAACCGTGGCAGGCGCTCCATTCGCACCGCTTGCGCCCGCAACTGCCAAACCCGCGATAGCCGGGTCCGCCGCATAAGCCGCCCAGAGCTGGTCTACCGTCATGCCCGTCAGCTTCACCCATAGCCCCGGCTTATACCGCCCGCTGCGCAAAGCCGCATCCAGCTGATCGACGAGAGTAGCATTCTTATGCTCCGCCCATACCAGAAAACGCGCCGTCACCTTGTAGGCATTCTCATAGCTTTGGCTCGGCTTGTAGTCCGGCAATATCCATCCGCTATTGGCATTGTTGACGCCATACTTAAATCGAACATAGTCCGCGATACCCTCAGTAAGCCATCCCGGCGGATCATGCCGGTAGTCCTGTACGATGTGCATCACCTCATGCGTCACCACATCGATGTCTTCCGGGTGCTTCACGAACCATGCGGGGTTGAAGCGCACGATGCCGGCATCGGTAGCCGCGACACCATCATAGCCAGGGTCTATTACAAAGTTGACGAGCTTCAGCGTCCGGGGATTGAATCGCTCAGCTTCCTTGGGATAGACGGCAAAGTAGGTATCGATCAACCGCTGCCGCGTCACTAAAGAGAATCCAGGAGCCTTGTTGATGAATACAACGGTATATTTCCCTTTGGTGATCGTGTCGCGGGAGATTTCCGCATCCGTTGCCTGCCGTGCTGCACAGGGGACGCTCATAGCCAGCCCCGCGACGATTAGTGCTGATAATCTCATTTTATACCTCCTGGTCTTTCTTTGTCTGTGGAAAAGGAATAAGGATAATCTTCCGGCGAAACGCCCTTGGCCTTATTCGGCGCCGCACCCATGGTCAGCTTGAATTCGCCGCCCTGCTGCATCACGGAATGCGTGATCCAGTTCTTGGAATAGGGCTTCCCGTTCAGCAGGGCATTTTGTACATAGATGTTGTCGGCGCTGTTGTTAGGTGCGCTGATCACAAAGGTCTTCCCATTCTCCAGGTGGAGCACGGTCTTGCGGAAGAGCGGCGTGCCCAGCACGTATTGGTCGGTGCCGGGACACACGGGATAGAAGCCCAGCGCGGAGAACACATACCAGGCAGAGGTCTGGCCATTGTCCTCGTCACCGCAATAGCCGTCGGGCGTCGCCTTGTAAAGCCGGCTCATGGCCTGCCGGACCCAGTATTGACATTTCCACGGTTCACCCGCATAGTTGTAGAGGTAGAGCATATGCTGTATAGGCTGGTTGCCATGTGCATACTGCCCCATGCCCGCGATCTGCATCTCGCGGATCTCGTGGATCACTTCACCGTAGTAGCTGTCGTCGAAGGTCGGCGGCATGATAAAGACGCTGTCCAGCATCTTCACGAATGCCTTTTTGCCGCCCATAAGGTCTATCAATCCCTGAATGTCGTGGAATACACCCCAGGTATAATGCCAGCTATTGCCTTCCGTGAAAGCGTCTCCCCATTTAAAGGGATTAAAGGGCGACTGAAAGCTTCCGTCTTTATTTTTCCCCCGCATCAGCTTATGCTCGGAGTCAAAGAGGTTGCGATAGTTCTGCGAACGCGTAGCATATAGCTTCAGCTCTTCGGCCGGCCGGCCGAGGGCTTTTCCCAGCCGGTAGATGCTGAAATCGTCGTACGCATATTCCAGGGTCCGCGCCGCATTCTCATTGATATGTACGTCATAGGGTACATAGCCAAGCGTGTTGTAATATTCCACGCCTTCCCGCCCGACGGCCGGAATGGGCCCCGCCGCATTGGCATCTTTCAGCAATGCCTGGTATAGGGTTTGGATATCGTAGCCCCGTATGCCTTTGAGCCAGGCATCGGCCACGACAGAGGCGCTATTGTTGCCGACCATCACGCTCCGGTAGCCGGGATTCGACCATTCCGGCAACCAGCCACCCTCTTTGTAGTCATTGACGAGTCCTTCCTGCATCTCTTTGTTGATATCAGGGTATACTAGGTTCAAAAATGGATACAAAGCTCTGAAGGTATCCCAGAATCCCGTACCCTGGAACATATACCCCGGCTGTACGGTCCCGTTATATGGACTGTAATGTACGATCTGCCCGGTGGCGTCTTTTTCGTAGATGCGCATAGGGAAGAACAGCATCCGGTACAAGCTGGAATAGAATGTCCTCACCTGGTCGATGGTCCCTCCTTCCACGGCCACCCTGCTCAGGGTCTTATTCCATACGGCTCTGCCCTTGGCTTCCACCGTCTCGAAGTTATCTGATCCTATTTCTTTCAGGTTGAGCTCAGCCTGCTCGAAGCTGATAAAAGAGCTGGCGACCCGTGCGTTGATGACCGTCCCATGGTGATCGGCGCTGAAGCCTACGATCGCCCCTACATGTTTGTTCGTCAGCTCCACCGAATCTTCCAGCGTGCTGTCCTTCCAGCTATGCAGCGAAGTAAAAGGCTTGTCGAAGACGATCACAAAGTAGTTCTTAAAGTTCGCGGCTACCCCGCCGCTGTTGCGGGTGGTATAGCCGATGATCTTGTTCTCTCCGGGGAGGATGCGGATATACGATGCTTTGTTATACGCGTCCACCACGACATAGGCGCTATCTGTCTTGGGGAAGGTAAAGCGAAAACGCACCGCCCGCTCCGTTGGCGTCAGCTCCGTCGTCACATCCGCGTCGGCTAAGTAGACGCTGTAATAGTAGGGTTTTACTACCTCCGTCTGATGCGAGAACCAGGAAGCCCGTGCATTCTCCGTGAACTTCAGGCCATTTACCGGCATCAGGCTGAACTCGCCATAGTCATTCATCCAGGGCGAAGGCTGGTGGGTCTGCTTGAACCCTTTGATCTTATGGTCGGTGTAGGTATATTGCCAGCCATCTCCATTCCTTCCTGTCTGTGGCGTCCAGAAATTCATCCCCCAGGGCAGGGCTATCGAAGGGTAGGTGTTGCCACTGGATAAGTCCGGCGTCGATTGGCTTCCCATCAGCGGATTGACATAGTCCACGGGGTCGGTCACCTTCTGTAGAAATTGGCCATGAGCCCCACAGGCGCCGGCCACCAGGGCGCTAAACAGCATGAATTTTTTTAGCATCACGGTAGTGGAAATTTTAGCCCGCAAGCTATCGATTGTCGGTCAAACTGACGACATTTTCTCCAAGCGTCTTATCCTATTATACACCACCGGATGCGTGCTGTGCATCACGATGAAATAACGATTCACTACCGGCTCGCTGCCTGCTGCGAGCTTCTCCAGCACCTTGCGCAAGCCTTCCCCATACCCCAGCTGGAAAGCAAATGCATCCTGCCGGTATTCCGCCAGCCTCGCCAGCATCAGCGCAAAAAACCGAAAGACCCGGTTCAGCACCGTGAACAGCAGCACGAAGAGGATCACGGGGATCACCGCTTTCAGCAGATGGATGCGGTTGAGAAGATAGCCTGCGATCAGCAGGACGATAGCCCCGCCCAATAAGTTGACCCGCGTCACCCGGACCGCACCCCTGCTTGTCTTCACCGAAGAAGCAGTCAGAAAAACATTTCGCACGAACGCCGCCCCCGCCCGGTATACCCAAAAGACCACCTGCGGCAGCCAGCCCGCCATAACGAATGCTGCTGCCGCAATCGTATCTCCGCTCAGCAGATGCCCAAGCTCATGTGCCAGCACGCCGCGCAGCTCGCCCGGCGTGAGCACATCCAGCAGATTCCTGGAGATGGCTATCGTATGATGCCCCGCCGCGACCGCATTCAGCTCCCGTGTTTCATCTATCCAGATGCGCACCCGTCGCTTGCTCACCGCCTTTCGGAGCAGCTCCTGCAGGGCCGGTTGCAGTCTTTCTTCCTCCGCCAGTAGCGGTTTCCGGAATCGCGAATGCAGGAACAGCTCCAGACCTGCGCGAACATAGGCCGACCCGAAGCACAAGATCACCCAGCCCGCGATCACCACCCATTGGACGAATGGGCTGATGCGCAAGCCCGATGCTACCAGCACTATAAGAAAGGCAAGAATGGTTAGCAGCACATATAGCAGGACAAGCGCGAACTGAAAAAACTTACTCATATACTTCAATTGACCTGGCGCTAATTTAGCATCAATTTTAGTAGACTTGTCCTAAAACAAACCCTTATCCAATGTATCTTTAGTCCATGAAGATATTTCTCCCCTTCCTCGCTTGCATTACTACCCTCTCCCTTTCCGCTCAGCAGCCCCCGGCCAGAGAAGCCGCTCCCGTTTCCTACGTAGATCCCTATATCGGCACCGGCGCTCATGGCCATGTCTTCCTCGGCGCCAGCGTCCCCTTCGGCGCCGTACAGGTCGGACCTACCAATATCAACAAAGGCTGGGACTGGTGTTCCGGCTATAACTATTCGGATAGCGTGGTAAAAGGCTTCGCACAAAACCATCTCAACGGCACCGGCATCCCCGACCTCAGCGATATCCTGATCATGCCCTATACCGGCGCCATCCGCACCGAACCCGGCACTCAGCAGGACCCGGCCTCCGGCTACTCCTCGCATTATGACCACCGCCACGAGATCGCCCGCCCCGCCTACTACTCTGTATGGCTCAAAGACCACCGGGTACGCGTAGAGCTCACCGCCACGGAAAGAGTGGCCTTTCACCGGTATACATTTCCCAAGGACCGTCCCGGACATATCATCATCGACCTCTTCCAGGGCAATTTTGACGCCGGCTGGCAGCATCCCCAGGTATCTGCGCACCTGCTGAAGCTGGACGACTCCACCCTCATCGGCTGGCGCAGCTCCTCTCAGTGGGCCAAGGACCGCCGCATCTACTTCGCCATCCGTAGCAGTGTCCCGTTGAAAGATTTCACCCTGCTCAATGGCGACAGGCCGATAAAAGAGCTCTCCCTGGAAGCGGATTCCGTCAAAGGGCTCCTCTCCTTCCATACCACGCCTTCTACCGTCATGTTCAAGATCGGCGTGTCCAACACCAGCGGCGAGAACGCCCTCGCCAATATAATAGCCGAGATCCCCGGCTGGGACTTCGACCACATCGTCCGTCAGGGCAACCAAAAATGGCAGCAGGAGCTAAGCAGGATCACCATCGAAGCCGGCGACTCCATCCAACGGAAAGTATTCTATACGGCCCTCTACCATACCATGATCGCTCCAGCCCTCTATAACGATCACGACAGCACCTATCGTGGCACAGACGGAAAGGTGATCGAACATGCGCCCTATAATAATTATACGATCTTCTCGCTCTGGGATACCTACCGTACGCTCAACCCGCTGATGACGCTCATCCAGCCGGATCGGGTCAACGATATCATCAATACCATGCTCGCCATCTACGTGCAGCAGGGTAAGCTGCCCATCTGGCACCTCCAGGGACGGGAGACGGATTGCATGGTCGGCTATAGCGCCGTACCCATCATCGCCGACGCCTGGCTCAAGGGCTACCATGGCTTCGATGCCAGGCTGGCCCTGGAAGCGATGAAAGCCTCCTCTACCCGCGACGACTACGGCATGAGCTACCTCAAGCAGCAAGGCTATATCCCGGCCGATAAGGAAAGGGAGTCGGTATCGAAAGCGCTGGAATATGCCATCGACGATTGGTGTATTGCACGTATGGCTGCGAAAATGGACAGCACCCAGGTAGCGGCCACCTATGCCGCGCGGGGAGAGCTCTTCACCCGCTATTTCGATCCGGCTACTAAATTCATGCGCCCCGTTCTGGCCAGTGGCGAATTCCGCACTCCCTTCAACCCCTTCCAGTCCATTCATGAGTGGGGCGACTATACCGAAGGCAATGCCTGGCAATATACCTGGCTGGTGCCTCAGGACGTTGAAAAGCTCATCCACCTCCTGGGCGGCGACAAAGCCTTTGTCACCAAGCTCGATAGCCTCTTCGTCGTCAACGGGTCCCTGGGCGCCGAGGCTTCCCCGGACATCTCGGGACTCGTAGGCATGTATGCCCAGGGTAATGAACCCAACCATCATATCCCCTATCTATATGCGTTTGCAGGCTATCAGTGGAAGACCGCCGAGAAAGTGGCGCGGATCACCCGGGAATTCTATACGGCTAAGGCGGACGGCCTCTGCGGCAACGACGATGCCGGCCAGATGAGCGCCTGGTACGTCATGTCTGCCCTGGGCTTCTACCCGGTGAACCCCGCCAATGGCGTCTTCGTCTTCGGCACTCCCCTCGTCCGCCAGGCCATCCTGCGGGTAGGAGAGGGCAAGCCCTTTACTATGGAGACCGTCAACTTCGGCAAGAAGAATATCTATATCCAGCGGGCTACACTCAACGGCGCGCCTTATCACAAGACCTATATCGATTTCCAGGAGATCAAAACCGGCTCTACGCTTCGCCTCTATATGGGCGACAAGCCCAATCCCAGTTTCGGCGCCGACCCTGCTGACCGACCCATGTCCTCGCCGCCGATACCAGGCGCTCCTGCCGCTGCGACCCCAGCTGCCAGCATCTATCTCAACCAGGCCATCTTCCCGCCCAACGCCCCCAAGCTCGCCGTCATCGGCAGCGACCAGCCTCTCGATAAGAACACCGGCTTCTCCGTCATAGACGCTACCGGCAAAACGATCTTCACCGGCCGGCTCGGCAGCCCGCAGGAAGTCGACGACTGGACGCCGGGCCGCCATTACTACCAGGCAGATTTTTCCGCGGTCAGCCAACCAGGTAAATACCAGGTGCACCTCGCACCTCCAACTATCACCTCAGAACAATTCGAAATAGGCGGGCCCGACTGGGCCCGTTCGCTTGTCGCCTCCATCGTCCACTATTATCATGAACAACGCGCCAATACCCCCGAAGAGCTGGCCGCCGACCGGCAGCTCCGGCTCTTCGGCAGCGACCGCCGTGTAGACCTCCATGGCGGCTGGTGCGACGCCTCGGGCGACGTAAGCAAGTACTTCTCCCATCTGGCCTATGCTAACTTCATGTCGCCGCAGCAGATACCTCTCGTCACCTGGTCCCTCCTCAACACCGGCGAAAAGCTCCACGACAACCTCCAGCGCTGGGGCCTCACCGACTCACTCACCGCCGAAGCCCTCTGGGGCGCGGATTACATCACCCGCTCCCTTTCGCCCGAAGGCTATTTTTATATGACCGTCTTCAGCTATTTCAAAAAAGACCCCGACGCCCGCCGAGTGGTAGGCCTGCACGCCAATAGCGTCACCACCGACGAATACCAATGCGCCTTCCGCGAAGGCGGCGGCATGGCCATCGCTGCGCTGGCTCGCATCTCGCGCTGGAACAAAAGCGGCGACTTCACCCCGCGGCAATACCTCGACGCCGCCCGCAGGGGCTACGCCCACCTGGTGGTCAACAACACCCGATACGACGACGATGGAAAAGAGAATATCATCGATGACTACTGTGCCCTCATGGCAGCTACCGAATTGTGGATCGCTACCGACAGTAGCTACTACCGCGACCAGGCCCGCATGCGCGCGGAAAAGCTGACCGACCGCATGACTCCCGCCGGCTATTTCCTCGCTGGCGATACCCGTCGCCCCTTCTGGCATGCTTCCGACGCAGGCCTCCCCGTCGTCGCCCTGTCCCGCTACCTCGATAAGGAACAGAACCCCACCCGCCGTACGCAGGCGCTTCATACCATCGAACGCGCCCTCGCCTACAACCTGCGCGTCACCGGCGAAGTCGACAATCCTTTTGGTTATGCCCGGCAGACTTTCCTCTATAAAGATTCAGTAAAAGATGGATTCTTCATCCCCCATGACAACGAAACCGGCTGGTGGTGGCAGGGAGAGAATGCCCGACTGGGCTCGCTGGCTACCGCAGCGCTGGTCGGCGACCGGCTGCTTGCTGCTGCCATTCCATCGACCACCCGGTCCAACCCGGCTAACGGCCCATCCGCGCCTGCCTCTATGGCCTCGACAGCCGCTTCCAACCCTGCTTCCTCGCCCTTCCGCGATTCCCTCTCGGTTTTCGCCGCCCGCCAATATTCCTGGATCCTCGGCTGCAATCCCTATTCCATGTGCTTCCTCTATCAGTTCGGCCGGAACAATGTCCCCTACATGCACTCCAACTACGGCCACGGCTCCCAACGCGGCGGCATCTCCAACGGCATCACCGGCGCCAAAGACCACGGCGACGGCAGCGGCATCGACTTCCGCACCGAAGACAACGGCAACGAATGGCGCTGGACCGAACAATGGCTCCCCCACGCCGCCTGGTTCCTCCAGACCCTCACCGCCATGAACGCGCAACCATCCCCAACCACAGCGTCCGCATCGCCCCCCCTTGAGGCCCCGCCCGCGACCGCGCCG
>JAMFRX010000339.1 GCA_026224995.1 Puia dinghuensis | reverse complement strand
TTGGGCGCAACCTGGGTCCCTACCATATTGACGACCGTGACGTTTGGATTGCTGACCACATCTCTCTGCTGATCCACTATCCGCTGCAAAACGCTCTTGGTAGTATCCAGGGACACCCTCAGCCGGTCATTTGTAGATACCAGATCGCTGTTCTCCTTCTTCGTCTGATAGTAGAGATAACCCATCCCCAGGACCACGATCACGGAAGCCGCAGCTACCAGGCGCAGGAATATGGGTGCACTCACCCGCTTGTTAGAAGGTTCCATAGTTCTTTCTTTTATGGGTTCCATCCGGACTACCGGGCTCCCGATCGCAGCCAGGACCTTTAGCTTAACCTCCGGCGGCGGCGTGATCGCATTTTCGGAGGCATAGCCTTCCAGCCGCTCTTCAAAGCCCCGGCGCGCCGCTAATAGTTCAGGATGCTCGGCACAAAGCCGCTCAAAATCAGCCTTTTCTGACTCGCTTGCCAGATCCATCACATAGCTTTCAATGATGCCGCTTTCTATGTATTCTTGTAAGTTCACTTTAGATATTCTCTTAATTGTAGTAACGCATTCCTTATGCGCGTCTTTACCGTTCCAAGCGGGATTGCCATTATCTCAGCAATTTCTTCATGCGTAAACCCCTTAAAATAAGCGAGTTCCACTAAGACGCGATGCTCCGGCTTCAGCTTTTCCAGGACCTTCTTCAAACCTATATTATCCACGTTCTGTGTCGTGGTCTGGTTGGCTACCCCCTTATATACGTTATCCGGTAGTTCCTGGTTTTTTTGCGAGTTCTGATAGCTTTTGGACCGCAACATATCGATACTGGCATTCCTGGCGATATTGAGCATCCAGGTGAATAGCCGCCCCTTAGTCTGGTCATACGTCTCGATCTTTCGCCAAATGTTGATGAACACCTCCTGAAGAACGTCGTTTGCTAATTCAGAATTATCTGTAATGATCTGTTTAATAATACTATAGAGCGCTCCGGCGTAATTGTCGTACAGGAACCCGAATGCCTGGTTGTTCCTCTCTTTCAGGGCCACCACTAATTCCTGCTCCGTATAAGTAATAGGTACTCCCATATCAATGCACAATATTGCCATAGGCGGCAGCATCCATCAGCTTGTCCAGGTCGGCCACATCCTTCACTGTCATCCGGATCATCCAGCCCTTGCCATAAGGGTCCGTATTTACCAGGTCAGGGGCGCTGGCAAGCTCCGGATTGACCTCCAGGATGGTCCCGGCGATCGGCAGATAGAGGTCCGAAACCGTCTTGACCGCCTCTACAGTACCAAAGACAGTCTCCGCCGCCAGGGCTTTTCCAACTGTCTCTACTTCAACATAAACGATGTCTCCCAATTCCTTCTGTGCAAACTCCGTAATGCCGATAACGGCTTCGTTGTTCTTTTCCAGTCTGATCCATTCATGATCTTTCGTATAGCGTAAGTTCTCGGGGAAGTTCATGGTATCTAATTTTAATGCTGCAAATATTACAAAAAGGCATTGAATTTCCTAAACTTCCGGTTTGACATCTTACAGGCTATCCGATTCCGTCTCGCCCAACCCGGCCTCTTCCTTATCAAAGTAGAGCAGGATATGGTCTTTTAAGAAGTTTTCCTGGTCCCTGAGCTCCATTACCGGCAAGGCCTTCAGCTGTCTAAAGTGCGGCCAGCCTTGCTCATCCGCTCCTTCCAGCTCATAATACCCACTCTGCCCGAAAAGCGAGCAGACGGCAATATGCATCAGGTCCTGCTTCTCTTCCTTGCTAAATTTCTTGCGGATATCCCCGAACTCCTGTATCCCTACGAGGAATAAAATGGTCTCCATATCAGGCTTTTTGCCAAACCGCTCCGCCAGCCGGGCTTCCAGATCCCACCACCTGGCCTGCAGGTCATCTTGTAGTTGTTGCATAGTGTAAAGATAAATTACCTTTGCCCAAAAATATCAGATGTTACAGGTGGCATTTATCCGTCAGAACATAGACTTTGTAAAAGAACGGCTGGCCCACAGGAATTTCAGGGAAACCGGCCTGGTGGACGATATCGTCCGGCTCGACGACCAGCGCAAACGGCTGCAGCTGGAATCCGATACCACCCAGTCTAAGATAAATGCCTTTTCCAAAGAGATCGGGCAGCTGATGGCTAAAGGCCAGAAGCAGGAGGCCGAAGAGAAAAAACAGGAGGTAGCGATGCTGAAAACAACCCTTACCCCCATTGCCGCACAGCTCTCGGCAGTGGAGGAGGAGCTGAACGCCAACCTCGTCCGTCTGCCTAACCTGCCCGCAGCCGCCGTGCCCGGGGGAGTATCCCCCGAAGACAATACCACGATCCGCGAAGGCGGCGACCGTCCGACCCTCCCCAAAGGCGCCCTCGCCCACTGGGACCTTGCAAAAAAATACAACCTCATCGATTTCGAGCTGGGCAACAAGATCACCGGCAGCGGCTTCCCGGTCTATATCAATAAGGGTGCAAAGCTCCAGCGCGCCCTCATCCAATACTTTCTCGACTTCAATACGGCCGCAGGCTATACGGAATACCAGCCACCAATCCTTGTCAACGAAGCCTCCGCCAGAGGAACAGGCCAGCTTCCGGACAAAGAAGGACAGATGTACTACGCGGCGGAAGACAACCTCTATCTCATCCCCACCGCCGAAGTGCCGTTGACGAATATCTACCGCGATGAAATGCTCAAAGAGACGCAGCTCCCGATCAGGATGACAGCCTATACCCCTTGCTTCCGTCGCGAGGCCGGCAGCTATGGCAAGGACGTCCGCGGCCTCAACCGCCTCCACCAGTTTGACAAGGTGGAAGTCGTGCAGCTGGTGGACCCGGCTAAAAGCTATGAAGTCTTGGAAGAGATGGTGCTGCACGTGGAAAAGCTACTGCAGTCCCTGGACCTGCCGTACCGCATCCTTCGGCTATGCGGCGGCGATATGGGGTTCACCTCGGCGATGACCTATGACTTCGAAGTCTTCAGCGCCGCCCAGGAAAAATGGCTGGAGGTCAGCTCCGTCAGTAACTTCGAGACCTTCCAGACCAACAGGATGAAGATCCGCTTCAAAGACGCGAGCGGCAAGCCCACACTGGCTCATTCCCTCAATGGAAGCTCGCTCGCCCTCCCCCGGATCGTCGCCTGCCTGCTGGAAAATAACCAGGCGGAAGGATTCATCGCCCTCCCGCAGCCGCTGCATGCCTATTTCGGCGCAGAAAGGATCGGCTAGGCACAGCGCCTAGCCGTATTATATTATTTTTTACCAGCCTTGCTTGGCAATGCCTTCTTTTATCGCTGCAAGGGCCTTTTCTTCACCCAGGAGAGTCGTCAGCTTATTGCCTTTCCCATCATTTCCCTGCGCCATATACGCGCCTTTAGCAGTCTTCGTAATAACGGCATCCAAAATGGGCACATTCTTCTCTTTCGTCTTTACATTGTAGGCCGTGAGTGTTACAGTTGACATAATTCGTTGATTTAGCACCTGCTATGAGCAGATCTTGTTAGTAAGAATTGTTGTAATATTAGCGATTTTGACGCATTTGTCCGGAAAAAGTTATACATCCAGCTTCGCATATTTAGCATGCGACTCGATAAAATCACGCCTTGGAGCTACCTCGTCCCCCATCAGCATGCTGAAGATCCTGTCCGCTTCGGCCGCGCTTTCTATCGTCACCTGCTTCAAAGTCCGTGTATTGGGGTTCATCGTCGTATCCCAGAGCTGGTCGGAATTCATCTCACCAAGACCCTTATAGCGCTGCACGGTCACGCTATCCTCTTTGCCGTTGCCCAGCTTCTCTACCCAGGCCTTCCGCTGCTCCTCATTCCAGGCATAGGATTGCTCTTTCCCCTTCTTCACCAGGTACAGCGGCGGCTGAGCGATATAGACATAGCCCTGCTCCACCATCTCTTTCATATAACGGTAGATAAACGTCAGGATCAGGGTCGCGATATGGCTGCCGTCCACATCAGCATCTGTCATGATGATCAGCTTGTGGTAACGGAGCTTTACAATGTTCAGCGCCTTGGGGTCCTCGGCCGTGCCGACCGTTACTCCCAGCGCCGTATACATATTACGGATCTCCTCGTTCTCATAGATCTTATGCTCCATCGCCTTTTCCACGTTGAGGATCTTACCCCGCAGCGGCAGGAT
>JAMFRX010000338.1 GCA_026224995.1 Puia dinghuensis | reverse complement strand
GGGGGCGCGAGATCCGCAAGGCCTTTATTCCCCGCAATGATGATTTCGTGCTGCTGTCCGCCGACTATTCCCAGATAGAGCTGCGTATCGTCGCGGCGATCAGCGGCGACCTCAATATGTGCACCGCGTTCCTGGAAGGAAAGGATATCCATACTGCCACGGCCGCCAGGGTATTTGGCGTAGACGAAAAAGACGTCACCAAAGAAATGCGGTATAAGGCGAAGAGCGTCAACTTCGGGATCATCTATGGGCAGGGAGCTTTTGGGCTGGCGGATAACCTGGGCATCAGCAGGGCAGAGGCGAAAGAGATCATCGACAATTATAAATCCCAGTTCCCGGGCATCCAGAAATATATGGATGCTACGATCAATTTCTGCAAGGAAATGGGTTATGTAGAAACTCTGATGGGACGTAAGAGATGGCTGAAGGACATCAATTCCGCCAATTTTACGGTCCGGGGGTTTGCGGAAAGGAACGCCATCAATTCGCCCATCCAGGGGACCGCGGCGGATATGATCAAGCTGGCTATGATCCGGGTTCATGAGGAATTTGTCCGTCAGGGGCTAAAATCCAGGATGCTGCTGCAGGTACATGACGAATTGGTTTTTGACGCCTATAAAGCTGAGTTGGATATAATTAAACCCATAATAATGCGTTGTATGCAGACGGCCCTACCCCTGCCGCAGGGAGTTCCGGCACTGGCTGAGATGGGCTCCGGCGTCAATTGGCTGGAAGCACATTGATGGAATGGAAGGCGGAGCGTGCTAACCTGCTTTAACACTTATTAACAACTTTTTTGTAAACGGCAACAAACTTTGACGTCTTAAATCAGTCAAATAAACGCAATTTGGTTTCCTAAACCTATCACGCAAAAAAACAAACAATAACATATGAGAAGCATGCGTACTATATTCTCAATGCTGCTGACCGCCACCCTGGCCACGGGTACTGCTTTTGCCCAGGATGCACCACCGCCGCAACAACAGCAACCTCAGCAACAGGATTGGCCCAGAAGCTTCACAACGGATGATGGTACGGTGGTCAAGATCTACCAGCCGCAGCCGGAAGCCTTTGCCGATAACGTGCTAAAATCCCGTTGGGCCATTTCCGTGACACAGGCTGGCAAGCAGGATCCTGTTTTCGGGACCTTCTGGTCGGTAGCCAATGTAGAAACAGACCGGGATAACCGCCGGGTGATCATCCAATCGGTAAAAGTGCCGAACGTGAAATTCCCCGGTCAGACGGACGATAATTTCACCAACAGCCTGAAGACCTCGCTGGAATCCAATTTACCGCAGGCCGCCGGGGATCTTTCCCTCGATGAGCTGCTGGCCGGCCTGGACGAGAATACCGAGCAAAAGAAGCTGTCTAAAGACCTGAATACGACCGCCCCACGGATCATCTATTCCGACCAGCCTACGCTGCTGGTGATGATCGACGGTCAGCCCAAGCTGCAGACCAACAAGGACTGGAACCTGGATGTCGTCGTGAACACGCCTTTCACCATCATAAAAGGACAAGATGGCAATTTCTATCTCTATGGCGGCAAGCATTGGTACCAGGCACAGGCTGCTACCGGTCCTTTTTCTCCCGCAGGCAATGTTCCCAGCGAGCTCAACCAGGTTCAGACCGCCGTGGACAATGCCAATGCCTCTAATGCGGGGTACACCGATTCCGCAGCTGCCGCGCAGGATAAGGAAGTGTCGAACATCGTCGTGAGCACATCTCCTGCCGAGCTTATCCAGACTGATGGTAAGCCCAGCTTCACTGCCATCGACGGGACCGGGCTATCTTATGCAAGCAACTCCTCCAACGATATTTTCCAGGAACAGAGCTCGGGCAAATACTTTGTTTTGATCTCCGGCCGCTGGTATAGCTCAAGCTCGCTGTCGGGTGGCTGGCATTATATAGCCAGCAATTCGTTGCCGGCCGATTTTGCGAAGATCCCCGAAGGCAGCCCCAAGGACAATGTCCTGGCCAGCGTAGCCGGTACGGATGCTGCCCGCGAAGCCGTCCTGGATGCACAAATCCCGCAGACGGCCAAGGTAGACCGCAACACCGCTACGACATCTGTAAATTACAATGGCGATCCGGCGTTCGCACCCTTACAGGGTACGGATATGCAGTATGCCACCAATACGGGCTCCAATGTCATCGAAGACCACGGCGTCTACTATACGGTGGACAATGGGGTCTGGTTCCAGAGCAACAATCCGAATGGCCCCTGGACGGTTGCTACCCAAAGGCCCGATGAAGTGGATCGCATTCCGCCTACGTCGCCGCTCTATAACACAAAATATGTTTACGTCTATGATGTAACACCCGATGCTGTGTACATGGGCTATACGCCGGGTTACCTCAATACTTATATCTATGGGCCTACGGTCGTTTATGGAACCGGTTTTTATTACAATCCCTGGTATAACGGGTTCTATTATCCCCGGCCCTGGACCTGGGGCTTCAATGTAGGCTACAACCCCTGGGCTGGCTGGACGTTGGGCTATGGGTTTGGATTCGGCTGGTTCCACTTCGGTCTTGGCTTCGGTGGCGGCTGGGGCGGTTGGGGTGGTGGTGGCTGGTGGGGCCCCCGTATCTACCGACCGGCATTTGGCTGGGCCGGAGGTTACAGAGGCAGGGGCGGTTTCTATGGTGCTAACTATTACAGGAACAGGGGCGCCTTTTATTCCACCGGTTTCCACTCGAATATCTATGCCGGTCGCGGCGGGGTAGTCACCCGGGATAACCATTCCTTCTATGGCCGTACCAGCGTCGGGCGACCGGCTGGCGGCGGTGTAGGATCGAGGCCTATGGGTACAGGCGGAAGGCCTGGCGCTCAAACCGGAAGGCCTGGCGGCGTTTCAAGGCCGGGGGGTAACAATGTATACTCCGACAGGCAGGGAAATGTATTTCAGCGCAATCAGTCCACCAACCAGTGGCAACAGCGGTCCTCCAGCAATTCCTGGCGGCCTGTAGGCAATAACCCCGGCGTTCAGCAAAACCTCAACCGGCAGCAGCAGATGCGTGACCGCGGACAGGTGCGTACGCAAAACTTCCAGCAGGCCCGCACGGGCGGCGGCGGTGGCGGGGCACCAAGATCTTCCGGCGGCGGGTCCAGGCCTTCGGGCGGCGGCGGAAGCAGGGGAGGACGGCATTAATTCTCCGGAACGTAATTCTCCGGAAGCGCATTAAACCAATAAAACTTTATATTGCCGGGAGCTTGCAACGATTGCAAGCTCCCGGCAAATTTATTTTTGAATGACGCCTACCATTTATTACTGTTATGACGCCTATTGCGGCTGGTGTTACGGTTTCAGCCCGGTCATCCGGCGCATCTTTGAGGAATACCGGCACAGCCTTGCCTTTGAAGTGCTTTCGGGTGGCATGATCCTTCCCGAAGAGCCCCAGCCCATCGGGGTGATGGCGCCGTATATCCAGCAAGCCTATAAGACCGTTGAAGAGCGGACGGGTATCCGTTTCGGCGACGACTGGCTTTGGCATATCTTCCATCCCGAAGAAAGCGACTGGTATCCGAATTCGGAAAAGCCCGCTATTGCCTTATGCATATTCAAGGAGTATTATCCCGATCTGGCCATTCTTTTTGCCGGCGAGCTTCAATATGCCTTGCATTATGAGGGACGGGATCTGGTAGACGACGAGGCTTACCGTCATCTGCTGGAAAAATACAAGATCCCCGAAAAGGAGTTTTATGGCAAGCTCCACCATCCTGCCTATAAGGAAAAAGCCTATGATGAATTCGCTTTGGTACGACAATTGAAGATAACAGGGTTCCCTACTGTATTCCTTCAGGTGAGCGAATCGAAGTTTCAGCTCCTGACTCAGGGATATACGGACTACAGGACGCTGAAGGAAGGCATAGAAAAGGTTCTGGAAAACGGGGAAAAGATTAAGGATGATCCAGCTTTGCAGTGAAAAAATTTGTCCTCAAATGAGCGATTAACATTAACTTGCATGTCCCTAAAATGGCCCAATTTGGGCAGTTTTCTTTCATGGCGCCTGAGGCGCGAATAAAATGATTTCATGGAATACAACAAGATCATAGCAGTTACCGGCTTGCCAGGGTTATACGAATTGCTAAGCAGCAAAACAGATGGAGCCATCGTCCGATCGCTGGATGATAAATCCACTCGTTTCGTTGCCAGCAGGACCCACAATTTCTCACATCTGGAAAGTATTGAAGTCTACACCGTCCGTGACAATGTGAATCTGGTGGATGTGCTGAAAGCCATGGAAAGCAGCACGGAGCATCTGCCCGATGAAAAGGACAATTCGTCCTTAAAAAACTATTTCGGCAAGGTCTATCCCGAATTGGATTTCGACCGGGTATATAGCAGCGATCTCAAGAAGATGGTGAAATGGTTCGTTGTGCTGAAGTCGAATGAGATCGAGATCAAGTTATCTGAACCCGAGGAAGAAGAAGCGGAAGCCGTCGAGGCGGCGCCTGAAGCCGAAGAAAAGCCCGCGCCGGAGGCTAAAGAAAGTGCTTCGCATAAAAAGAAGGCCGCGCCGGTATCTAAAGAGGAGCCGAAGGAAGCCGCCAAAGAAACTGCCAAGGCGGCAACGGGAAAGGCCAAGGCAAGTCCCAAGGCGGCGGAAGAAGAAAAGCCAAAGAAAACAACTAAAAAGAAGAGCTAATAATGTTGCCTACAGCAGACCTGAAGAAGCCTGAGCGGCATTTTCTGCCCGCAGGATATGTGATAACCGATTGGAAGAGTCTGGAGCCCTATTTTCACGATCTCGAACAAAGGCCCCTTGATACAAGGGCGGAACTGGAGAAATGGTTGCTGGACATCAGCGAGCTGGAAGCGGTGGTAAGCGAAGATGCCTGCTGGCGTCAGATCCGGATGACCTGCGATACCGAGAACAAGGAGCTGGAAGAAGCGTTCAACTATTTCTGTCTGCAGATACAGCCGCAGATACAGCCCTATGCCGACCGGCTCAACCGCCGGCTAGTGGAAAACCCTCATACGAAGGAGCTGGATCCAAAGGAATATTTCACTTACCTGCGCGGAGTTCGCAAGCGGATCGAATTGTTCCGCGAATCCAATATTCCCCTTTACGCCGAATCGAGCGTGATGGGCCAGCAGTATGGCGTTATTTCCGGGAAAATGACCATAGAGGTGAACGGACAGGAATATACGTTGCAGCAGGCCTCTAAATTCCTGGAAAGCCATGACAGGTCGCTGCGGGAATCCGTATATCGGAAGATGCAGGAACGACGGCTGCAGGATAAAGAGGCCTTGAACGACCTCTATTCCAAACTAATAGCGATCAGGCACCGCATGGCGCAAAATGCCGGATTCGCCAATTACCGGGATTTCAAATTCGAAGAGCTCGGCCGTTTCGATTATACCAAAGAGGATTGCTTTCGCTTTCACGATGCCGTTCGGGAATCTATCGTTCCCCTGGTGAACAAGATCAACGAGAAAAAGCGGGCCCGCCTGGGTCTCGATACGCTGCGGCCTTGGGACGTTGAAGCCGAGCCGGCAGGGACGGAACCGCTGCGGCCCTTTACGAACGGGCAAGATCTGCTGACGAAAACGATGTCCTGTTTCGACGAGCTGAATCCATTTTTTGGAAATTGCCTGCGGACAATGCAGAAAATGGGCCGATTCGACCTGGAAAGCCGGAAAGGCAAGGCACCTGGCGGCTACAACTGTCCGTTAGCAGAAACGGGCGCCCCCTTTATTTTTATGAATGCTTCGGGGCAGATGGGCGACCTTACGACAATGGTTCACGAAGGCGGTCATGCCATTCATTCCTTTCTTTCCCATCCGCTAAAACTTAGCACCTTCAAGGAATACCCTATGGAGATCGCCGAAGTAGCCAGCATGTCGATGGAGTTGTTTAGCATGGATCATTGGGAATTATTCTTCGAAGATAAAAACGATTTAGCACGCGCGCGCGAACATCAGCTGGAGAGGGTGATCACCATTTTTCCCTGGATCGCGACTATTGATAAATTCCAGCACTGGGTCTATGAAAACCCCCAGCACACGTTGGAAGAGAGGAAGCAAAAGTGGACTGAGATCCTTGACGAGTTCTCCTCTAAATCCGTTGACTGGACGGGCCTGGAAGAGTTTCGGGAATTCGGCTGGCAGAAACAGCTTCACCTGTTTGAAGTCCCTTTTTATTATATCGAATACGGCATTGCACAGCTAGGCGCCATAGGATTATGGATGCAGTATAAGAATAACAAAGAGAAGGCATTAAGTAATTACGTGCAGGCACTGTCATTAGGCGGCACCCGCACCCTACCGGAGTTATACGATGCCGCGGGACTAAAGTTTAACTTTTCGAAAGATCACATTAAAGAACTGATGACATTCGTGAGCGGTGAAATGGAAAAAATTGACAAGGGGAAAATATAAAAAATACCGGAAAGTAGTAGACCGAACACTTGTTCGTATGCTTTTTTCCGGCTATATTTGCAATGAGTCATTAAAAATAATTGTCGGCGGGAAACCGCTCCACGCATAAAGAAGCTACTAATCAGAGCCTTAACCAAAAGTCCCGGTGTTTCTACATCGGGGCTTTCCTTTTTTATACAGGTGAAGGTTTTCAGCTAGTGATTACAGCTCTTACACACGCCGCTGATCAGCATTTCCACTTGTTCAGTAACATATCCATCGGGGAGCGCGATCGAAGGCACGGTCACACCTTCGAGACAAACAGTAGTGCCGCAGGCATTGCAAATAAAGTGAACGTGATCGTCGTGGTGCTGTCCACCAGAACAGTCGTCTTTACATAACGCATAACGTATAGAATTATCCGAAGTCGGTATACTGTGGATCAATCCTTTCTCCAAAAATGTTTGCAATGTCCTGTACACGGTGACCCGGTCGAATTTTTCACCGGCCCTTCGTTCGATGTCGCTGTGTGACAGAGCGCCGTCTTGCTGCAGGAACAGCTCCAGAATCTTTCGGCGCCCACCGGTGATGCTCAGATGATTTTTTTTCAGGAGCTCGTCTATTTTTTGTTCCATCATATCAACCCGGATTATTGTTGAACAAACCATTGGCAAAGCGAGGCACGGAAGCTTTTTCTTTTAACAGGGCCGCGATATCTTTTTCCAGCTCGTCGAGCTCATCCTTCTTAAGCCCGTCATATATTTTTCGTACGCGTCCGCCCTTGTCCACGAGCGCCAGGAATTGTGTATGCAGGAATTGCTCGTTGATATTGATCGCATTGTTTTTCGGATCATCCAGCAGGTAGCCGGTGCGCGCAAGATGGTAGAGACTATCCTTTCGGCCGGTTAGGAAATACCAACGCTGTGGGTCAGCACCAAGCGAATCTGCATAATGTTTCATCCTGCCTACGGTGTCCGTTTCAGGATCTACGGTATACGAGCAAATGCGGAAGTCTGGCTCATGCGCATAATCTTCCGCAAGCTTCTTCATGTTGGTGTTCAGCTTTGGGCAGATGCCTCTGCAGGTAGTGAAAAAGTATTCTGCAACATAGACCTTGCCGGTAAGGTCCTTATCCGTTACGGGCTTACCCTCCTGGTTGTCGAAAGAAAATGCGGGGACATAGCTGAGCACCGGCAATGCGGTAGCGCCGAAGCCGGGCACGAACTGACCCAGCGCGAAGTAAAAGCCGACGAATAGCAGGACAAAGAAACCTACCATAAAAAGAAGCCTTTTCTTTTTCATAGCGGCAAAGTTAGCATTGTTACTGCAAATAATAATTGCAACTCTGTTGCAATTGTGGTATATTTGGCGGAATGTTCCGAAAGCTCAATTGGGATGCCCTGGGAGTGACAGCCTCCGTTCTCTGCGCCATCCACTGTTCCGTCCTGCCCCTGGTAATGGTGACGCTGCCGATCCTGGGGGTCAACATCATCCATAACGCTTCCTTCGAATACGGCATGATCGGCGTCGCCTTTCTCATCGGAACGAGGGCGCTGTGGCATGGCTTCAGCCGGCATCATAGCCGCCTAACGCCCTGGATGCTCTTCGTAGCAGGGATGATCATGTTGATAGCCAAACAGATATGGCCATTCTACGAGCTGGTATTCCTCCCTTTTGCCGTCCTGCTGATCGTAGGTGCGCACCTGCTGAACTATCGCTGGTGCCGTCCAGGACGGAGGCGCAGGGCCCAGGTGTACTCTGGCTAGGGGGATATATCGGTATTTTCCCGATACCGCAACCGGCAGTGGCGGTAAATTTGCTAACTTTGTGCTTTAAATAGCTTCACTATGATCAAAACAGGCAACCCGGTTATCAGCATCTATACCGAAATGACTCCCAACCCGGAAACGATGAAATTCGTGGCCAACAAGCTATTATATCCCGGTAAGATCATCGATTTCCCGGATGTCGAAACCGCCAAGCCTTCCCCGCTCGCCATTGAGCTTTTTGGCTTTCCCTTTATCAAGAGCGTATTCATCGCCAGCAACTTCGTGACCCTCACCAAGACCATCGATACGGATTGGGACGATGTTATCCCGGCCGTCCGTCAATTCCTGAAGGAATACCTGGAAGAAGGCAAGCCAGTGGTCAACGAAGACGAGATCGTCTTCACCAAATCCGAAGGCAATACCATCGATGCCGATGATGACGACGTTGTCAAGCGTATCAAGGAGCTCCTCGAGAACTATGTGAAGCCAGCCGTGGAAATGGATGGTGGCGCCATTCAGTTCAAGAGCTATAACGAAGGCACCGTCAACCTGATGCTGCAAGGCTCCTGCTCGGGCTGTCCCTCTTCCATGATCACGCTGAAAGCCGGCATCGAAGGGATGATGAAACGTATGATCCCCGAAGTTAAAGAAGTCGTAGCCGAAGCCGAATAATGTTGTCCGAGATCTATCGTCAATTTGTCGTGGATCTCCAGCATACCGGCTGGGTGGAATTCATTGCCGTGATGGCAGGTATCCTGAGCGTCTGGTATAGCCGCAGCGAGAACATCCTGGTCTATCCCACCGGTCTCCTCAACACCGTCGCCTACATCTGGCTCAGCTTCAAGCTATCCCTGCTGGGAGAGGCCAGCGTCAATCTTTATTATACCGCGCTTAATATCTACGGCTGGATCGCCTGGACGAGAAAGGACCGGCGGCAACAGTATATCCTGCACATCACCCGGAACTCGTCGCGCGAATGGGTAAGTCAGCTTTCCTTTTTCGCCTTCTGCTATGCCGCGGTATTTTTTGCGCTCACCTACCTGAAGCAAGGCTTTGCACCCCTGGCCATTCCCTGGGCCGATGCCTTTGCCTCCGCCACCGCGTATACCGGCATGTGGCTGATGACGCGAAAGAAAGTGGAAAGCTGGTACTGGTGGATCGCCACGAATTTCTCGTCGATACCCTTGTATTTTGTCAAACATTATGTTTTTACCAGCGTCTATTACCTCGTCTTGCTGATCCTTGCTATCGGCGGGCTGATGGAATGGCAAAAACGGGCGAGAGCCATCGAACATGCCGCTGCTTAAGAAAGTCGTCGTCATTGGACCGGAGTCGACCGGTAAATCTTCGCTCTGCGAAGCGCTCGCGGCACATTACCGTACAACCTGGGTGCCCGAGTATGCCAGGGAATACCTGCTTGCCCATGGGATGAACTATTCTTTCGAAGAATTGACCACCATTGCGCGCGGTCAGCTCGCATTGGAGGACCGGCTTGCGGCCGAGGCCGGGGCGACGGGACAGGACCTGCTCTTCGTGGATACGGACATGTATGTAATGAAGGTCTGGAGCGAGTTCGTCTTTGGCCGATGTGATCCCTGGATCCTGGGGCAGATAGCCACCCGGCGCTATGATGCTTACCTGCTTTGCCGTACCGACCTGCCCTGGGTGAAGGATGAACTGCGTGAATATCCGGATCTGGTAAGCAGGGAAAAGCTCTTCCATTTTTACCGGGACAGCCTCGTCAATCAAATTACACCCTGGGTCGAGATCGGCGGCCAGGGAGATCAACGGCTGCAGGCAGGTATTGCCGCGGTCGGAAAAATGTTACTGTAATAGTTTCTGAATATCGGGGTCGTTCTGCAGGACGCCCATCTGCCCGACGATCCAGGAGCTGCGCGAAGCCACGTGGGCGGAAAGCGGCTTGATCGTAAAGATCTTGGGGTTGGGAAGGCAGGCGGCTATCCGGGATGCTTCCTGCCGGGTGAGCGATCTGGCCGGGTGATTGTAATAAAAATGCGCCGCCGCCTCTATCCCGAATACGCCTTTGCCCATTTCGCTGATGTTGAGATACATTTCCAGGATACGTTTCTTCCCCCAGACGAGCTCGATCATAAACGTGAAATAGACTTCCAGGCCTTTCCTTATCCAGTCGCGCCCCTGCCAGAGAAAGACGTTTTTGGCCACTTGCTGGCTGATCGTGCTGGCGCCGTGCAGCGATTTGCTCTTCTGGTTGTGCTTCATCGCCTTTTCGATAGACTTGAAATCGAAGCCATCGTGGTCAGGGAAGAGCTGATCTTCCGAGCAGATCACGGCCAGCTTCGCATAGGGGGAGATCTCTTTCATCGACACATAAGACCGCTTGAGACCATTGCCGCCCAGCCAGCTGCCCAGCTGTGTGAGGGTAATGGGCGGGTCCACCCATTTAAGCAGGAGAATATAGAATAGCTGGAGGAAAAAAAGGAAGATAACAACGCGCTTGATGACTCGCCAGGCGCGGGGGATCAGTCCTTTGGTGTTAAACGGCATCCGGTAAATTTACATTGCAATATACTCACTGGAACGCAGTCCGCCTACCGGCGACCGATCTGCAGGTATTGTAATTTGAATCTGCCGCCGAGCGTGTAGTATTTTTTGGCCGTAGCCACCAGGATGACGCCGGAGGCAATAAGCGCCCCGCCGATGATCACGCCGGTGGGCTTATACCAATCCTTGGGCTCGTCGTGACGTAAGCCACCATTGACGGCGCTGATGGCGAACAAGCCGGCCCCGGCCGTCATCAGCAGCACTCCGGTACCGCGATTGCTGAGCTTGGTCCTCTCCCGGGAGATGGCGGCGATCTCCTTGTAGCTGAACGCCTGTCCGTTGATGTAGATCGTATCCCGGCGCAGGTCGTCAATGGTTCCGGTGAACCATTGCCCATATACCGTCTCGAAAGTTATTGGGTCCTCGATCGTATAGGATCGTACATGCATTCCGTTTTTTTCCAATGTGAGTACATCATGCTGTGCCCGGGATAAAAAAGGGATAATGCAAAAGATTAATATGATTATTCTTCTCATAGCGTAGAGTGATCAAACTTACGGAACCCGCTTGTTAACGATTGGTCAATACCCGATAAATCTACCGCTTTTACTTGAGCTTATGGTAGAAGATCACGCCCCAAAGCAGGAAGATGCCAAAGCCGATGAGGATGGTCCCGGAGATGCGGTTGATGATAGAGAGCGTTTTCAGGGTCAGCTTATTCCGCAGCTTTCCCGCCATCATGACCTTTCCAACGTCTG